>JBILPN010000568.1:0-2988 GCA_044373865.1 Luteolibacter sp.
CTCAGCCATGGTTTTGCCCTTTAATTCGCGATACCATTCGAAACGTGCGAGGCGTTGCTCGACAGTTTCGGCGGGTTTGCCCTTGGCGAGTCCGATTTCAGCCCAGCCAGATTTCCCGGCCGCCATGAAGCGGATGAACACATGCTGGCGGCCCTTCTGCACCTCGTAAGAGAAGCGCCGCTCCGCGTCCACCTGCACCACGTATAGCTCGATTCCGTCAATCGGCTCGGACGCTTTACGCACTTGTTCAAGCACTCGGTCGCGCACCGGCGATGGTGGTGCTGTCTCGCCCGCAGAACTGCCGATTGCTAGGGCGAACGCGGTCAGTGTGGATAGAAGCTTTTTTTTCATGATGATAGAATGAGTTGCAAAGGATCAACATTGCCGCTCCCGCGTTGGATGGGCGGGCGCGACAATGTTGAGCTGGAAACGACGGCTAACGGCTCAGCGGATCAAGGCTGGGTCACCTTGAGCCGCTGGAAGTCCTTGGCGGGTCCGCCGGGCAGGGTGTAGGAAATCGTAGTTCCGTCATTCACATAAGACGGACCTGCTGGAACTTCCTCCCAGACATCGGCGATGCCGAGATCGGTGGACTCCTCGATGGCGTAGGTGAGATCGCTGGCCAGCGGCAGGCGTTTGGTGAAGCTGAGCGTCGTGCCGCTGAGGCTGCCAACCGAACCATTCGCCACGGTGGGATCCAGTCCCGCGACCGCATACTCTACCAGATTGCTGACACCATCGCCGTCTGGATCTGCATTGGGTCCTTGTTGATCGGATGCGACCGTGCCATTGCCGAAGCTGCCGGTGATCCAAGCGGAGAAACCCGTGTCACTGCCGGTGACGGTAAGTGTGCCGTCGCCCGTAATTTGCGGGATGCCGATGATTGGAAGCGCGGATCCAGATTTCCCGTAAACCCCCGGGAGCATCTCGGTGGCTCCGATGAATAAGCTTTGCACGGTGTCGGTGCCGTCATGAGTTAGATTCAGAGTTGCGTCTGTGGTGGCAATCGTGACGGTGGATGCGTCGTTGGCGGCATTGGTGTTGCCCAGCGACAGCGTGCCGGCGGAAACGGTCGTGTCTCCGGCATAACTGTTGACGCCGGAGAGGCTTAGGGTGCCTGCGCCGTCCTTGGTGAGCCCGCCAATGCCGGTGACACCGACGGCACCTTGGCCATAGCCGTTGGTCTGGATGGTGATATCAACTGGGTCGGCCGTGGAGTTCGGTGCCGTGGTGCTGGTGCCGTCGGTGGCGTAGGTCGTGATGCTTGTGGCGGTCGTCACGGTGTAGGCAGTGCCGTTGACGATGCCGGACAAGGTGGTGTCGAAGCCGTTGGTGTGAATCACTCCGCCGCCGGTGCCCAGCGTGAACTGCACCTGCTTGGTTAGGTCGGTGACGTTTGCCGTCAATTTGAGCGTTCCACCGTTTGTGAGGGTGATGACTTTTTTGACCCTCGAAGTTCCCGCTGGATTGCTGTCCTCGAAGCCTGTGCCGGTGTTGAACACGCCCGTGCCTGAGATGTTCAAGCGCGCCGTGTATTCGTTGCCACCGCCGTTGGTTAAGAGTTCCAGCTCGGATGCTCCCGTATGGGTGAAGGTGCCGCCGCTCTTCACATTGAGGGTGGAACCATAACCGAATCTACCCGATAGGGTCATGCTGCCGGACTGGGTCCAGCTCGCACCGTCTTCGATATTCAGATAGGCGGCGCGCTGCATCAGCAGCGCGCCGCCATTGGTCACCGAGCCATGGTTCGCCAATGTCTGACTGAAGGTCCCGCCCGTCCCGCCGATGGTGACCGTTTTGTTATTGGCCACGGCGATGGTGGAGCCGGTATCGAAATTGACCGTGGTGGCGGCAACTCCTTGCGAGGTTCCGGAATTCCCATAGCCACGCAGGTGCCAGCCACCGTTGGCGGCGGACTGGTCGCCGGTCACTGTTAGTGTGCCGTTATCGATGGTGTTGCCACCGGTGTAGCTGTTCGCACCGGAGAGGATCCATTTGCCGACACCGGACTTGCTAACGGATAATGCGGCCGTGCCATTGTCGCCAATGACGGAAGCGATGGAATTGTCGCCGGTGTTGGTGCCGATCAGTTTCAAGGTGCGCGTCACATTGGCCGTCGCGCCCTGGCCGATCGAGCCGGTGTTGGTGAAGGCGATGGCTCCATCGCCGGAAGCATCAAGCGCGGAGACCCCGCTATTGGCGTTGTGGTTGACCGTGAAGAGGCGGTCCGTGTTCTCACCTGCACCCGTATAACGAAGAATGCCGGTGTTGGAAATTACCAGCTTGGCGGCCTGATTGTTTGCGGCCCCCATGTTGCCGGGGACCCCACCAGCGCCGATGCTGGCGACCTGCAGTGTGCCGGCGATGGTCGTGACACCTTCGTAGGTGTTGGTGCCGGTGAGCACCCATTTGCCGGCGCCGCTCTTGCTCAGGTTCGTGACACCATCCCCCGCCCGTTCATTGATGACTTGGCTAAAGGTGTTGTTACCCGGGTTCGAGCCGTCGAGATTGAAGTTTAGGTTGCTGGTCGTTTCCGCGCTTGTGTCGAGGTTGCCCGTATTCGTGAAGGACACGCTGTTGTCAGCATCGTTGTTCCTGAGTGTCACGGTGGTCTTGCTGCTGGTGGTCAACAAGCGGTTGCTGCTTCCGTCCACTGCTAGATTTTGGAAGGCAAGGACCACCCCGGCAGTGGTCCCGCTATCTCCGAGGACGATATTGCCGAAGCCGAGAGCACAGGTGCCGCTATCAGCGAGGGAGTTGGCGTTCACCGTAAGGCTGTGAATGTCGGTCCTGCCGGTGTAGGTATTGGCGCCGGTGAGGTTGAGGGTGTTGCGGAAGGCGGAGGTGCCGGTAAGTCTCAAGCGGGTGCCGGCGCTACCGCTGATGACGCCGCTCAGGTTGACGGTGCCGATTCCGCCGGTGCCATTGCGGTTGGGGCTAAGCGTAAGGAGTTGGCCGTTTAGATCGATGTTCGAGGTCATCGAGAAA
>JBILPN010000061.1:0-10397 GCA_044373865.1 Luteolibacter sp.
CCGGGCGCTGAAGGCCCCAGACATCCATACCGCCCTGGACGTTATCAAGCCCGTGGTATCCCTGGAGGAAATCCCGAAATGGATCCACCTGGTGACTCACTTGTTCGACAGCGTCAACTTCAACATCCGGTCCCCAGACCAGATGCGCCGTTGGCTATTCGAAGTCGAGCAACTCACTCCGATCAAGACGACCAACCAGAAGGCCAAGGGGATGCCCTCCATGGCGTGGGAGAAAGTGCTGGAGCTTCCTGCGGACAGGCAACGGCTTTACTCGCCGGCAGTCGACAAGCAGACGCTGCAGATCCTAAGCGAGCAATGCAACACGGTCGACGAGCTGCTAAACTTAAATGCGGTCGGTAACCTATGTAAGGCTTTCCTCAAGGAGGCAGATGTATATGTTGACGAAAGCGGTGATGAGGTGGTAGAAGAAAACGGTCTTCACCAATGGCTGGCCCGACATGAGCTTCATACTAACATGGGGTCGAGGCATTCACGATCTACCAGATAATTGTGCCGATCGGCACAAAATTCAGATAGGGTGCCACCAGCCACCAGCCACTGGCTAAAGCAGCTGATCAAGTTGCGCCATCAGCCTCTCGACTTCGCTCCACGAGCCGTGGGTCCGAATGGGAAATGAGTCAGTTGCCCGGCGACGGTGACCCGCTTGCGCCGGTGCTTGGGAGGTCGGCCTAGAGACTCCTTCCGGAGGCTGAGCCCGGGGTTAAGCTTCTGATTCCTAGGGGATGGCGAGACCCACTGGAAATTCGGCAATTTTTCTCATTCCCATTGGACATGCTATCAGGTTTCATGGTGGCGATCTCTCCCAGTACAAGCATGTCAGAATCTCTTTTCACACTCTGCACCCCCCGGAAAAGCGTCTTTGAGTCCTCTCGTCGCGATACGGTTCTCGATCTGACCGACCTGCTTGATTCGAAAATCGACCCACAGGAGTTCTTTGCGGAAAATTATCTGACCGACGGCCTCAAGCAGCTCCTGCGTCACGGACTGCGCCGCCTAGCGGGAAAGAGTGAGCAAGGAGTCTTCGTTCTGAGCCAGAGCATGGGTGGGGGAAAAACCCACGGGATGTTGACGCTTGGACTTCTCGCTCTCCATGCCGATCACCGGAAGCTGGTATTGGGCGAGATCCACGAAGCCGCAGTCGACCCCAAGGATGTCAGGGTGATCGGATTCTCCGGGCGCGAGAGTGATGCTCCTCACGGCGTCTGGGGAGCACTTGCCGGCCAACTCGGTAAAAAAGAACTTTTCAACGACTACTACAGCCCCCTCCAAGCCCCGGGACAGAGCGCTTGGATCAATCTTCTCCAAGGACCACCGACGCTGATCCTGCTGGACGAGCTGCCGCCGTATTTTGAAAACGCGAAATCCAAGACCGTTGGAAATTCGGATCTTGCCCGGGTCACCACCACGGCACTTTCCAATCTCCTCGTTGCGCTCAACAAGCCGGAGCTATCCAACGTCTGCGTGGTGATCTCCGACCTCAAAGCAACCTACCAGGGAGGCAGCCTTTCCATCAACAGCGCACTTCGGGATCTCCAGAACGAGACCCACCGGGGAGCCATGCAACTCACCCCGGTAGCGCTCAACAGCGACGACATCTTCCACATCCTCCGGAAACGCCTCTTCGAAAATCTGCCGGACCAAGCGGCCATGGATGCGGTGGCCGCTTCCTACGCACAGTCCGTGAAAGATGCCCGCGCCATGGACCTGACATCGGCGAACCCAGATGATTACCGCCGCGAGATCGCAGTATCCTACCCCTTCCACTTCTCCCTCCGCGACCTTTACGCCCGTTTCCGTGAAAACCCCGGCTTCCAGCAAACCCGTGCGCTCATCCGCCTGATGCGGGTGATCACTTCCCGCCTTTGGGAGACCAACCGTGCGAAAGACCAATCGTTGATTCATCCCTACGACATCGACTTGAATCACGCGGAAACGCGCGCCGAAATCGAAGGCATCAACTCCCGCTTGGCGAACGCCGTGGCCCACGACATCGCCAGCACCGGCGCGAGCGTCGCCGAGCAACTCGACCGCGAACTTGGCGGCCGCGATTGCCAGGAAGCAGCTTCCCTCCTGCTCGTCGCCTCCCTTGCCAACGTCGCAGGGGCCACCATCGGCCTCGGTATGAACGATTCCGTCGCCTTCCTCTGCAAGCCCGGCCGCGACATCGCCCGCCTGCGCAAGGACGTGCTGGGTGTGTTTTCCACCCGTGCCTGGTATCTCCACACGGACCGCGAGGGGCGCATGTTCTTCAAGGACGTGCAAAACGTCGTCGCCAAGCTCAAGTCCACCGCCGAAGGCTACACCCGTGAGATCCAGCTCAGGGAACTGCAGTCCTTTCTCGAGACCATCTTCAAACCCGACAAACACCGGGATTGCTACCAATCCGTCGTCGCCCTCACTCCGTCCGACGAGCTCAAGCTCGACAAGGACCACATCCTTCTCGTCATCGCCGAGCCCGAGCCCGGCGGCGGTCTCGCGGATTCTCTCCAGGCATTTTACGAGGATGCCACCTACAAGAACCGCGTCCTCTTCCTCACCGGCGAGCGGGAAGTCATCGACCGCCTGCTGGAACGCTCCGCCGAGCTCAAGGCCATCCGTGGCATCATTCAAGAGCTGGAAAATGATAAGACCCCGGACACCGACCCACAGCTCGTCGGTGCCCGCGAGCTTCGCGACAAGATCCTGCTCCAGCTCCTCAGCGCCGCCAAGGAAGGCTTCGACCGCCTCCACTACCCGTCGAAGGACGGCCTCGCCGCCGCCGACTTCCTGATGAACTATCAGGGGAACGAATACAATGGCGAGGCGCAGATCCGCGACACCCTCAAGTCCAAGCAGAAGTTCACCGAAGACATCGATTCGGACACCTTCCGGAAAAAATGCGAGCAGCGCCTCTTCACGCAGCAGGTCATGGACTTCGCCGAGGTGAAACGCCGCTCCGCCACGAATCCCCAATGGCAGTGGCACATCCCGTCTGCGCTAGATTCCCTGAAATCAAAAATGCTGCTCGAAGACGCATGGCGGGAAAACGGCGGGCTCGTCGACAAGGGCCCCTTTCCGCCGCCGGTCACCTCCGTGCGTCCCCAGGAACTCAAGCGCGACGATGCCACGGGCGAGGCGCTCCTCCGCCTCGTCCCGGTCCATGCGGACAAGGTTCATTACGAAATCGGCGGGCCTGCCACCACCGGCAGTGCTCTGGTGCAGGACCTTCAGAAATTCGCCACCACGGATCTACGGCTCAGCTTCCTCGCCGTGGACTCCACCGGCCAGCATGACACCGGCCCGCCCATTTCGTGGCAGAACCGCATCTCGCTCAAGAGCCGTTTCTTCCAGCAAGGCAAGCAGCGCATGTGCGAGATCCTCGCCGCCCCGCCTGTCCCCATCTACTACACCACCGATGGCTCCACGCCCTCGACTGGCAGCGGCGTCTATGAGGACCCATTTCCGGTGCCGGATGGAACCATCTGCGTGCTCGCCGTAGGCGAAAAGGACAGCCTCCGGTCCGAGATGCTCCGGGCGGATGTGCCGAAGGGGGACCAGGCCGTCGCCATCGATCCCTCCAAGCCGGCCATCTGGAAGCGGCCCCACTCCTTTGACACCACCAAGGAAAGCTACGAGTTCCTCGCCAAACTGGAAAAAATCGGAGGGAAAATTCTCGGCACCCGCGTCATGGTCGGCTCTTCGCCATGGGCGGAGTTCACCACGGATGCCACCATGTCCCTAGACCGCACCGCGCTGGACAGGATTCTTCACCCGCTTCGCGAAATCGTCGGCACGGGCGAAGTTCAGCTCTCCTGCGATGGTCTCTCCTTTTCTTCCGGCCAGGATCTGCTTGATTGGGTGTCCGACCACAAAACCGAGTTGAGAGAACACGAGGTTTCCCAAGTCGTCACCCGGAACGAAACCGATGACTGAATACCCACAACGCGGTGCCAAAAAGCCGAAAGCCGCAGCTGCCAAGAAGCCAAAAGCCGAAGGCTTCGGGTTTCAGCCGGAGCGTTCCCAGCACCACTTCATGGTGACCCTGCCCGCCGGCAAGGAAGACAACGTTTTCCTGTCCGAGCACTTCCATTTTGACGACTCGGACGCGCGCCGGGAACTCCACCTCGCCCTTGGCAAGGAGGACGACAAGCTCCGCTGCGTGCTCCCGCTCTCCAAGTGGCAGGCCATCGAGGAGGCCCTGAAGTCTGAGTTCAACGAGCGGCTCAAGTCCCTCGGTCTCGCCACGGGCCGCTGGGGCAAGCGCCAGACTCCCGTCTCCCGCCTCCTTGGCAAGGAAATGCTCCTGCTTGCCTGGGCCATTGAGGATGCCGATCCGGCCCTCATACCCATCGCCATCGCCAACTGGCGCGGCCTGGCTCCTGAGGAACGCTGGTGGCTTTTCACTATGACCAATGCCGCCACCGGTCACGCCCTCCATGGTAAAGGCCGTGGCTGGCGCAAGGCCGTCCGCTTCGCCCTTACCGAAAATCCCGCCGCAGACGCCAAGCCGGTCAAGCGCGAGGACTTCTTCAGCCTGGTCCAAGAAGCAGAGCCGAGGGGCATCTGAAGCCCAAACCGCTGCGCGAGGTAGGGGAGCTACTGCCTTCTGCATCGCGACCGCCGAGAGGATCGACGGTTTTCAGAGGAGTCGCTGGCAAGGATCAAGAATGAATGCTTGAATTCAAAAGAACTGAGGTCCATCATGATCGACGAAAAGATCATCGGTCATGCCCCATTCTCCATCCACCTTCCGCCGAGTCACCTCGATGGAGCCTCTGCTTCCTGCAAGCGGCGGCACTGAACTCGCGGACCTCAGTGTGGAGATTTTCCGGAAATCCGGGGAATTGTCGGCCGCACTGCCTTCCAAGACCGTCCGGAGCGGAGTGGCCGCGCTGGTTCGGGAAATGAACAGCTACTACTCGAACTTGATCGAGGGACATAAAACCCTGCCCCGCGACATCGAGCGGGCTCTGCGCGATGACTTCTCCGACCAGGAGGAAGAGCGCCGCAACCAACTTCTGAGCGTGGCCCACATCCGCACCGAGCAAGCGATGCGCCAGCGCCTTGCGAACGAGCCGGACCTTGGCGTCTTCCAACCGGAATTCATCCAGTGGCTTCACCGCGAATTCTATGGGGCATTACCAGAAAACGAATGGTTCACGACCTCAGTCACCGGAAAACGCTACCCGTTAGCGCCCGGAGAATTCCGCAGTTACAATGTGGATGTTGGCCGCCACACCCCGCCGGATCACGAAGCGCTTGGGACTTTCATGCGACGCATCGCCGACTTTTACTCGGACCCGACCCTTCCCGCCACCGGGCGGATCGTCGCCGCTGCGGCAGCCCACCACCGGCTGGCATGGATTCATCCCTTCGGCGATGGCAACGGCCGGGTGGCCCGGTTGCAATCCCAAGCCGCCATGATCCGCGCCGGTTTGGATGCCGAAGGCCTCTGGACGCTGTCCCGTGGCTTCGCCCGCGCCGCTTATTACCAGCACCTGCAGGCTGCCGACCAGCAGCGCGCCAATGACTTCGACGGCCGCGGCAATTTGAGCGATGCCGCGCTCTCCCGCTTCTGTCGCTTTTTCCTCGAGCGCTGCCTGGACCAGATCCGCTTCATGACGGATCTCATCGCTCCGTTCCATCTTCTGGATCGGATCGAAAGCTACCTCCGCTTCACCCGCGTCGATCTGGAGCCCAAAACCCGCGAGCACCTGCAGCGCCTGCTCAAGGCCCTCTGTCTGGAAGGTGAGATCGCACGTGGAGCGGTCCCTGACATCCTCGGGCTCAAGGGCACCGCCGCCCGCGTCATCATCCGCCGCGCGCTGAAGGAAGAACTGGTCTGCTCATCCAGTGAGAAAGGCCCGCTACGCATCGCATTCCCTCACAAGGTCCTGGACGCTTGGTTCCCCCAGCTCTTCACCGATCTACCCGTGTAGGACTGAAGCTACCCAACAGCTCGTATTGCGGAAGCTCAGGCTGCGCACCGCAGTTCTTGGAACACTTTTGGTTGGCTCACCCTAACGGAAAGGTTGATGAAACAAGCTCTTTAACTGATTGGCTTTGCTAGAAATTCTGGCGATTTTCCTCCTCCGTCTTGCCTGCCCGCCACGTTCCGTCCACACTCACCACAAGATTACGGAAATCCGGAAATTATGCGCACCCCCGACCAGATCCTCGAACTCCTACCCCAGCTCGACCAAGTCGTCGCCGACGAGTTGGAGGATCAGGATCTCGACTTCAAGGAGTGGAACACCCGCAGCACCGACGATGCCGTGAAGCTCGTGGTCGAAATGGCCGTCTGCATGGCCAATGGCGGTGGCGGCACCGTGGTGTTCGGTGTCAGGGATCGCACCGAGGTTCGGACTAAAGCCATCCTCGGCGTGCACCCCCCGGTCCCGCGCAATCCGGCCCTCGTCGATGCCCTTGCCAAACTCCGCCTCGTCAACCGCTCCAATCTCGGCATCGGCCGCATGTTCGAATCCTTCCTCATTGAGGGCAAGGAACCCCCGGTCATCCAGGAATCCGGCGAATCCATCATCGTCACCCTCCTCAAGCAGGACGTCTCCGCTCCCTTCCGCCGCTTCGTGGCAGAAGAGACGAAGCAAGGCCGCCTCCCCGGCGTGGACGAACTCCTCGTCCTCCAATACCTCCTCCGCCACACCGAACTCGAAACCACCCTCGCCGCCGAACTCTGCCAGCGCCCCGAGGCCGCCATGCGCAACACCCTCAGCCGCATGGAACGCGACCTCGGCTGGATCCAGCGCGGCGGCACCGGCCGCGGCACCTACTGGACCCTCAGCTCTCCTCTTGCCCGTAAACTGCGCGCCGACCTTCCCGAGTCGCTCGCGCGCATCGACAAGGAAGCCGCCAAAACGCGAATCCTCAGCATCCTGAAACAACACCGCGAGACAAACGAGAATGGCCTCAGCAACAATGACTTGCGGAAAATCACCTCGTTCGACCGCACCCAAGTGAAAAGCCTGATGCGCGAACTTCGCCAAGAGCATCCCCAGATCCAAGTGACCGGGGATCGGAAAGCCGCCCGCTACATTTATGACCCTGATATGGTCAATCCATAAAACGACTCCATAAAATGCAATTTATGGAACAATTTATGGAAGTAATCCAAAAAATCTCAAACCATTGCCGCACCAATTGCTCGCGAGCAATTCTCTGCACCATTCCACCCATGCCTCCTCTTCTCTGGAGTCTTGCGTCTTGAAGTCTTGAGTCTCTCTCCCACCTCAGCATCGCAGCATCCTCACACTGCTTTCAAATGTTCATGCTTTGCACACTCCCCTCCTTATCTGTTCAAATTTGTTTGACTTTTGAACAAATGGCCGCCTTTCTGTCCACGCCGTGAACATGATCGACCGTGAAAAACCCTACAACGACCTTCCGCTGCTTCCCCCAGCTGCCGAGCTGGAAACGGTGCTGGTCCTCAAAGCCGTCACCCGTGCCGGCCGCGCCTTGGCAGAGCTGAAAGGGCGCACCCACACCCTGCCAAATCCGGCGATTCTCCTCAACACCATTGCCCTCCAGGAAGCCCGCGCCAGCTCGGAAATCGAGAACCTCTTCACCACCAACGACGAACTCTACCGCGGCCTTTCTTCCGATGACGGCGATGTTTCCCCACACACCAAGGAAGTCCTCCACTACAATGAGGCTCTCTGGCTCGGTGCCCGGATGCTGGACGAGCGCCCCGTTTTCTCCACCAATCTCTTCATCGACGTCGTCCGCGCCATCAAGTGCAACAACGCCGGCATCCGCGCCCAGACCGGCACTCGCATCCAGAACCCGGATACCCAGGAAGTCATCTACACCCCTCCCGAGGGCGAGGATGTCATCCGCGAAAAACTCGCCAACCTCGAAGCCTTCTGCAATGACCCCCACGACGACCTCGATCCTCTCGTCAAAATGGCCGTGCTCCATTACCAATTCGAGGCCATCCACCCGTTTTACGATGGCAATGGCCGCACCGGGCGCATCCTCCTCATCCTGTTCCTCCGCTTCGCCGGCCTGCTCGACCAGCCCGTCCTCTTCCTGAGCCGCTACATCATCAGCCGGAAGAGCGACTACTACCGGCTCTTGCGCGAGGTCACCGAGCAACAATCCTGGCAACCCTGGCTCCTCTACCTGCTCGAAGCCGTCCGCCAGACCGCCGAGGAAACCTCCCAGCGCATCCAGGACATCCAGGCCCTCCTCGACAGCATGATCGCCGAGGGCAAAGAAAAACTCTCCGGCCGCACCTTCTCAAAGGAACTCATCGAACTCCTCTTCCAGCGTCCCTACGTGAAAATCCGCTTCGTCGAAGAAGCCGGCATCGCCAAACGCGCCACCGCCTCACGTTACCTCCACGAACTCGCCGAAATCGGTTTCCTCACCCCCATGAAATCCGGCACCGAGCTGCTCTTCATCAACCACCGCCTCCTCGACCTCCTCGGCCGCTAACCACCTCCGCCCTCTCCTCTTCTCTTGAAGTCTTCAATCTCTTCTCACCTTCAGACCTTCGACTTTCAGACCTTCGACCTCTTCTCTCCACTGCTCACTGATCACCGCTCACCGCTCACTGCTCACTGCTCACTCGGCACCTCTTCATTTCAGCATCTCAGCTTTTCCGCATCTCAGCTTCTACCCAATGACCTCCTTCATCGAAACCCAGTTCCCCGTCTCCCGCCTCTCCAAGGAATCCTACAAGGAGCGCAAGGCGAACTACTCCCAGACCCTCACCGGTCTCGGGAAATGGTGGGGGCGCAAGCCGCTCATCCTCTGCCGCGCCACCATCCTCGGCCTGCTCCTGCCCGCCAGCGACAATCCCGAGGCCGACCGCGCCTGCTTCCTCGCCCTGCTCACCCTCGATGACGACGGCCTGCTCCGCCGCTTCAAGGGCTTCCAAGTCAAGGAACTCCTCGAATTCGCCACCCCGGACGAAGCCGAAGAATACGAAACCCTCTCCTTCCTCAGGCGCGACGCCACCGACAAGCAGGAAAAAGCCCGCCTCAAATCCATCTTCGAGGAATTCCGCGCCGCCCTCGAACGCCGCATCTTCCTCCGCCTCCCCTACGACCAGCAAATCGCCTTCTGCCACCGCCCGGAAAACATCGACGGACCATCACCCGCCGCCTGGGAAAAAATCAACGCCCACCTCGGCACAGCCGCCAGCACCATCCCCGAACTCGGCCAACGCCGCTTCGGCCGCGTCCCGCGCGTGGGCGATGCCTTCTGCGGCGGCGGCTCCATCCCCTTCGAGGCCGCCCGCATCGGCTGCGAGGCCCATGCCTCCGACCTCAACCCCGTCGCCGCCCTGCTCACCTGGGCCGCCCTCAACATCGTCGGCGGCGGACCCGAGGTCGCCAAAAAAATCCGCGCCGCCCAAGCGGAAATCTACGCCGTCGTGGACGCCCAAGTCACTGCCTGGGGCATCGAACACAAAACCGAGGACCTCGAACCCGGCGAGTGGGAAACACTTACCGCCGCCCTCGCCGCCGGCACCCTCACCCCCGCCGGCATCGCCACCCGCGTCTGGCGCGCCGATGCCTACCTCTACTGCGTGGAAGTCCGCTGCCCGGAAACCGGCTGGCTCGTCCCGCTCGCCCCGTCCTGGGTCATCGGGGAAAAAACCAAAACCATCGCCACCCTCGTCCCGCTCCCCGAGGAAAAGCGCTACCGCATCGACATCAAGTCTGCCGCCAGCCCCGCCGAAATGAAAGCCGCCAAGCTCGGCACCATCCGCAAGGGCCGCATCATCCACCCCGTCCTCGAACAACTCGGCCTCGATCCTGCCTCCATCGAATCCGTCCGCACCGCCGGTCACGGCCGGGACTCCACCCTCCACCACTCCAACGGCCTCCGCCTCTGGGAAAACGGTGACCTCATCCCGCGCCCCGACGATGTCTTCCAGGAGCGCCTCTACTGCGTCCGCTGGATCGAAACTCGCATCGACAAAAAATCCGGCAATCCCCGCACCACCAAACACTACCGCTCTGTCACCGAACACGACCTCGCCCGCGAGCAACTCACCCTCAATCTTGTTCGTGAGCGTTTCGCCGACTGGCAGGAAAAAGGATTCATTCCTTCGATGGAAATCGAGTCGGGCGTTGAAACCGATCGGCTACAACGTGAACGCGGCTGGACTCACTGGCATCACCTGTTCAACCCGCGACAGTTGCTGCAAATCGGGAGTATCGTGGCGGAAAGCAGCATCGCAGATTTGCCTCTAACCAGCCATGTCGGACTTCTTTTGGCAGCGGGTCGGGCCTCAGACTGGAACTCCAAACTGGCGCGCTGGATTTCAGATGCATCCAAAGAGAATGGTGCGCAAACCTTCAGCAATCAGGCTCTAAACACTCTGGTCAATTACTACACCCGGTCGCTTCTGTTGATGGAGACAACGA
>JBILPN010000569.1:0-2974 GCA_044373865.1 Luteolibacter sp.
CCGATAAAAATTTCCGGAAAGTGTCGCTGTGCAAATACCGCCTCAACAAACCGTAAGCCCCGACGAAACCCACCAAAACCAGCACGGCCAAAATCCCCAAACTGCGCGCAGTCCATCGGCTCTTCCCCGGATTTCCTCGTTTTGATCGACGACTCATGGGCCACACCCTAGCCCGCCGACTCCGCACCGCAAGCCTGCGAAATCACCCCGCTCCTCAATCCACAGTTCCCTGCCGCGTGAAAATTTCGTCCATCCGATCCAAGTATTTGGAAAGCCGGTCCGTCCGCCGATGCGGATTCGCCTTCAAGCGCTCTTTCAAGCGGATGTAATCGTCGAACTCGCCGCTCGTCTCACGCGCCCGAGTGATCTCGAACCAGTCCAAATAATCCCGCGCCTGCACCGCTCGTGCCCCCATGAGCGCGCGCCGCTCCTCCAAAGCCGCCAAGCGCTCCGGAACATCCTTGGGCAGCTCGCCCGCCATGGCATTGAGCAGGAGCTGATACTCCTCTAAAATCGGCCGATACGACGGGAAACAGCGATAACTCAACCTCACCAAGGCCTCGCGCCGCTCCCGGACTTGAATCTCCCGCTCCGCCACTGGCAGCTGCACAAACTCCTCCCACGCGCTCAAATCCTTCTTCTCCACAATCCCCTCCGCCGTCCGGGAATCCCAACGCAAGGCCTCCGCCAAGGCCGTCTCGGTCTGCGGAATCGACAAAACATCCGACAACAAATTCTGCGCCCCGATGTTCGCGAGCTGCAGGGCCCACCACTTCGACAAGCTCGTCTCAGAAAGATTCAACTCGGGGAAATGCTTGCGCAGCAGCGAAGGCATTTCTCCCTCAAATGCAGCGACTTCCGTCAAAAACGCGCGAAATCCCTCCTTGCCCTGAGGCTGCTGCAACAAGGCCATGACCAATGCCCCAGAAGACACGCCAAATGCCGCCCGCGTCGCCCCGTCCAGCTCGTCAAACTCACGCTCATCCAAGGAAAAAAGCTCATCAAGCTTGAACAAACCGCCCGTTTTAAACAGCGCTCCATAAAGCCGCCGGTCGCTCAGCCCCAAGCGCCATGCCGTCGCCTCACGCAAGCCATCGACCAACCATGGCGGCACCAAAAACGGCGTCTCAGACTCACGCGCCGGCAAGCTGCCAAGCCCCCGATCATAAATCAGCGCGGAGGTCACCGCCGCCTTCACCAAGCGTGGCTCCAGCCCACGGCTCAAGTGGACATCCAAGCGCAATTGATACCCTAACTCATTGAAAAACAACTGCATTGCGACAGTCCGGCGTGGCAGTGGATCGCCAAGTTTGCCGTGCAAAACGATCTGAACCGGGATTTTCCAAGCATCCTCCTCCTCCGTCAGACGCAGCAACTCATCCTTCGCCTCCTCCGCCATGGCCGCCGCCGCACCGCGGTCCGCCACCTCCCCCCCCACAATTCGGAATTGCTTGGTCCGACTGACCGCGCCCGCTCCGCCACCCAATTCCAGCGCCTCGGGTGGCACCACCACTTGCGGCGGCGCAGCGTCCTGCGCGAGCGCGGTGGCTCCCAGCAGCACGCTGAAAATCAGAGGGTTCGCATTCATCAAAAGGTCATTGGCATGCCCGCGTCTCCCAAGGGCTCGCGCGGATCGAGCACCAAGCTGCCATCCTCAATCCGAATCCGCGCCATCTCGCGAAACGCCAAATCAATCTCCTCGGTGAAAACCCCCGCCAAGCGTTTGTAAGCCGGCGTCACGAAAATCAAAAACCCTTGTGGCACAACCAGTTGCCCAAAACGCCCGCCGCGCGGCGGTTTCGGGAAATCCTCGTGAAATGGCCGCCCGTGCATCCGGATCTCGGTGCCCACTCCATCCATGCCTTCCATCCGCTCAATCTGCAAATACATCGAAACCGTGAACGGCCGCCCCCACAAACGGCGCTCCATCACCACCTCTGCCACATCCTTTTCCAAGCGCACCCACACCCGGTCCAAGCTCGCTTTCTCATGAAAAACCCCAGCCTGCTTGGTCACCAGCGTCCGCGCCAACCATGCATTGAGCTCAGCCTCGGAAAGAGTCACCGGATACGAGCGGTCAATCGCATTTCTCAGCACCACCTTGAGATTCCGCCCCACCGGGGCCGTCGGGTCCGCGCGCTTCAAGTCACTCAAGTCCTGCGCTTGACTCAAAAGATACAAGGCCGCGCCAAAGCCGCAAATCAAGACGAAGAGCAGCAGGGAGGTCAGCTTTGACAAGCATCCACCACCAGAGGAGTGCGGGTTCGGATCAGACATGTGGCGGTCTCATAGCACGCCACCCGCCGCTTGCAAAGCACCGCTTCAAGAACTCTCTCACTGAGCGCCGCCCGCCGCCGGCGCACTCGCCGGAGCCGTGGACGCGGCAGGTGCAGACGCGGGCGCCGAGGCCCCACTGTCCGCCTTGGCCGCCGCCTGGTAGGACGAGGAACGGTAGTCGGTTTGGTAAAATCCACTGCCTTTGAAAATAATTCCTCCACCAGTTCCTAACAAGCGTTTCACCGCGCCGTCACACGCAGCTTCCGGGCAATCCGTCAACTTCGCATCATTCATGCTCTGAAACACTTCGAAACGCTTCCCGCATTTCTGACATTCGTAATCGTAATTTGGCATGGTTGTTCGCGCTGCTTGTAACACGTTCCCTTGACCACGCAATCCGGATCTCACGCAGATTCACCCCAAGCTCACCACCACGCGCCGGATCCCCCTTGCGCCACCGGAATTTCCAGCTAAGGCTCCGGCGTGTCACGCATGCAGGATCTGACGCACGGCTGGCTCCGACAGGTCGTCACTCAACCGGATTTCGCAGCACGCCTGGCCCCATTGGCCACCGGCGAGCGCGAGGTCGTGCTTGATCACGCGGCGGAGGCCGCTCACGCATTCCTCGCCGCCGCCGTCATCCAAGCCGCCAAGGATCACAAGAAATCCCGCATTTGGCTGACGGCGGCGGCGAGGA
>JBILPN010000570.1:0-2973 GCA_044373865.1 Luteolibacter sp.
GGGTTCCAGCGATGGCAAGGAGTGGAAGCTGCTTGGCGACATGAGCGCAAACAGCATTGCGGCAACTCGCGAAGGCGTTTTACTAACTTTTGATCCTGTGAGCGTGAGGCACGTGAGAACCAGCTTTATTGGAAATTCCCGCGGCACTGAAAATGGTGGACATCTGGTAGAAATCGAGGGCTATGCAGAAGGTCCCGCCATCGGGCTAACGGGAGGAGTTGGCAGCACCGACCTGCGCTACCCGCCGGAGGGTTCCATCGATGGACTGCGCCCATTCGCCGATGGAATTGACGTCCATGCGTGGCGTGGGGAGCGGGTGAATGCGCAGATTTTGATTCATTCTGAAGCGCCAGACGAAACGCTTCGCATGCTGCCCGCTGAGGTGGTTTCTGGCAGTTTTCGCATTCCTATCGAAGCGCGATTTGTCCGTTACACTCTTGCCGACGGAAAACCGCAGGGCGATATCCTTGATCATGCAGAAAGCCTGACGATTTCTCCGGATGCGAATCGTCCGGTGTGGATCACGCTCGACGTGCCGCAAAATGCCGCACCTGGTGCGTATGTGGGCGAGTTGACGATTCTGTCGAAAAGCTCGCGCGTGATCGTTCCGGTGCGTCTGCGTGTCCTCGCGGCCACCTTGCCTTTACCGGAAAAATGGAGTTTTCACCTGGATCTCTGGCAGCACCCGCAGGCGGTTGCTCGCTGGCATGACGTGCCCGCATGGTCCGATCTTCACCTTGATTTGTTGGAACCGTCGATGCGGCGGCTTGCCGCTGCCGGGCAGAAGACGATCACCTGTTCGATCGTTGAAGAGCCATGGAATGGTCAGACTTACGATCGCTTCCCGACGATGATCGAATGGCGGAAAAAAGTGGATGGCTCGTGGGATTATGATTATCGAATTTTCGACCGCTGGGTATCATTTATGAGTGATCGCTGTGGGATGGCGCATGCGCGCATTCACTGTTACTCAATGCTGACCTGGTCGCTGAAATTTCGTTATTATGATGAAAAGACGAGTCGCCATGTGGATCTGGCATTGCAACCTGGTTCGGCGGATTTTGACGAATTTTGGGGCCGCTTCCTTGCGGATTTCACACTGCATCTCAAACAGAAGGGTTGGTTGGAACGTGTGCGTATTGCAGTGGATGAGCGGCCGGATGGTCAGATGCGCGGCGCACTTGCCACGCTAGCAAAACATGCGCCCGGCCTGCAGGTCGCATCTGCCATCAATCACCCAAGCGATCTCACGAAGAACGTCGATGATATCTCTCCGATCATCAACCACAGCGGGCGCTTTCCTCGTGTGATGTTAGATGAGCGCCGAGCGGTCGGACGCAAGACGACTTTTTACGTTTGCACCAGCCCGCCGGTGCCAAACACCTTCACTTTTTCACCTCCGGCTGAGGCCGAGTGGCTGCCGCTATTTGCCGCTGCGAATGGTTTCGATGGAGTGCTGCGTTGGGCGTTTCATTCATGGGTTGAGAACCCGCTGGTTTCTACGGATTTCACTTCATGGCCGTCTGGTGATTGTTTCATGGTTTATCCGGGCGACCGCTCATCGGTTCGTTTCGAGCGTTTGCGCGATGGCATTGAATCATTTGAGAAGATTCGCCTGCTGCGCGAGCATGGGCGCGGGAAGGGGATTGCCGCATTGGCTGAATTGGATCAAATCCTTGCAGATTTCACGTGGGCGCGCGGTTCGAAATCCGGTGTGCACGCCGATGATGTGCGGCGTGTGAATGAAATTTTGTTCAAGGCATCAGAGAAACTATCACTTTAGTTCTGAGTTTGTTGTGGCCGGCGTGCATGTCATTTTATTAAGTATTTTGCTTGCGCTGAGGGTTCCTGCCGAACTGGTGCTTGCACGTCCATTTGGAGATCAAATGGTGCTGCCCATGGAGTGCAATGTCCCAGTTTGGGGCAAAGCACGGCCGGGTGCTTGCGTGCAAATTCGCTTTGCGGATAGCGTTGCGAGTGGCCGTGCCGATCGGGAGGGAAACTGGTGGATCGAGCTTCCGCCTCAAAAGGCATCAGCGAAAGGTCGCGAGCTGGAGATTGTATCAAGCGGAAGTCGGAGATTGCTTCGGGATGTTTTGGTGGGCGAACTGTGGCTTTGCTCCGGCCAATCGAACATGGATTTTCCATTGAGGAGAGCAGTCGGCGGGATAGAGGAAGCGGGGGCAGCGGCAAATTTCCCATCGCTCCGGCTGCTAAATCTAACGGGCGTGCACACTGCTGCGCGGAGGTATGACGATGTGGAGTTGCAGCGGCTCGTGCCAGATTCTTTTTTTGAAGGAACTTGGCAGATCGCTGGTGAGAAGGCCGCTTCAGATTTTTCAGCGGTGGCTTGGTGGGCAGGGAAATCGATCCATCTAGCAAAAGGTGTGCCAGTCGGTTTGATTGATAACTCGGTCGGGGGCAGCGGTGCAGAGGCATGGCTGCCACGTGAAGTTCTCATGAAGTGTTACCATGACGAGGGTTTGCTAGGTGTGGATTGGGTAGAGTCCGAGCGTATCAGCGACTGGGCGCGCGGCCGTGTGGAGCTCAATTTGGCAGGTGAGCCGGGGAATCATCCATTTCGTCCCGGCTTCCTTTTTGATTCCGGTGTGCGTTGGTGGCGCGGCTTTAGGCTAACAGGTGTCATTTGGTATCAAGGCGAGACCAATGCGGAGATTCTGGATGATGCATGGAATGAACGGTTAATCATCGGCCTTGTGGATGGTTGGCGAGAGGCACTTGCACAACCGGATTTGCGTATTTTCATGGTCCAGTTGCCGCGGATTGGCGGCAATGATCCGTTGCGGCGTGGGTGGCCTCAGTTCCGAGCCGTGCAGGCCCGTGCTGTTGCGAGATTGAATGGTGTTTCGCTGATTCAAACCATGGATCTAGGTTGGGACAGTCCGGATGTGCATCCACCGGACAAGCGTCCGTTGGGCGAGCGTGTCGGAGCGGCCGCCGTTCGCTAATCTG
>JBILPN010000571.1:0-2968 GCA_044373865.1 Luteolibacter sp.
GCGCAGTGGACGATGACCATTTTGGCGGCGGGGCGGCCGGACAAGTGGTGCAAGGTGTGGGCGACGACCTCCTTGCCAGTTCCGGATTCCCCTTCGATCAAGACCGTGGCGCGCGTGGGGGCGACTTGTTGGATGAGTTCGGAAACCCGCCCGATGGCTTCGGATTTCCCGATCAAGCGGTCGAGCTTGTGGGATTTTTTGACTTGTTGCGTGAGTTGTAGATTTTCCGTTTCCAAGACGCGGCTGCGGAGGGCGCGCTTCAACTGCATTTCCACCTCGTCGAGATTGAGCGGTTTGGTGACGAAATGCCAAGCCCCCCGGCGCATCGCCTCGACGGCGGTATCGACTGAGCCGTAGGCAGTCATCATGATGGAGACGGGCGCTTCTGGCAGTTGCAGGGCGGCTTCCAGAATATCCATTCCAGAATCCCCGCCGAGGCGGAGGTCGGTGAGGAGCAATTGGATGCGTTCGGATTTTAAAATTGCCAGCGCCTCCGCCTTGCTGGCGGCCGTGTAAACCTCGAATTCCTCTTCCAAGGCGCTGCGCAGGCCATCGCGAGTGGCGCGCTCATCTTCAACGATCAACAAGGTGGGTAACATGAGCTGGAAAGTGCGGGGTGGCTGAGGGTGGGTGGAGAAATTTCCTGCTCAGTCGAGATCGATCACCCGGTCGGGGGCGCCCAGCAGGCGGACGGATCGCTCGGCGTGTGGGAGGCGGATGAGGACACGCGTGCCGTGGTTTTCCTCGCTTTCGATGGCGATTTCCCCGCCATGCTCGCGGACGATGCGGCGGACAATCAGCAGCCCGAGGCCAGAGCCGGAGGGCTTTGTGGTGCGGTAAGGTTCGAAAATCGCGCCCATGTGCTCCGGGGAGATGCCCGTGCCGTTGTCCTCGATGGAGAGGCTGGTTTCAAAATCATTGAAGCGTGTGCGGATGCCGATGCGCCCGCCATGGCCGGGAATGGCTTGGAAGGCATTGCGGATGAGGTTGTAGAACACTTGTTGAAATTGCACGCCATCGATCATGGCGAGCGGCAGGGATTCCGCGAGATCCAGCTCGACGGCGACCTTGTGGGATACCAGTTCGGGTTCCAGCAGTTTGAGCGTGTCGTGCAGCAGATCGTGCAAATTTTGGCGTGCGCGGACTGGGGTGCTTGGTCGGATGGCGTGCAGGAACTGCTTGAGAATCAGGTCGAGACGTTGGATTTCCCCGCGTGCTGTGGCGAGATGGTCCTCCAAGGGCTTGCGGTCGCCCGGCGGCAGTTTCTGGAATCTGCGGCCGAGCAGTTGCAGATGGATGTTGAGGGAATTGAGTGGATTTCCAATCTCGTGGGCCACCCCGGCGGCGAGCAGGGTGAGGGAGTTCAGGCGCTCGGATTCCAGGGTCTTTTCCGCCTCCTCGCGCGTCGTTGTCAGGTCGCGGATGAGCATCACATACCCGAGTGGCTCGTTAGCTTCTTTGCCATCGTCGATTGGTGCGAGGTAGAAATTCAGGTAGCGGTTTTCCGGGTAAAAGACTTCTAGGTCGCGGCTGATGGTGCGTCCGGGTTTGCCAAGATTTTCCCAATCCAAGCCGCGGATTTGTGAGGAGATGGGTTCACCGACGGCACGCTCGCCGTCGAGTCCGAAGAACTGGCAGGCGGCGGGATTGAGAAAGTCAATCACGCCGTGTGGGTCGAGCACGATGACGCCCTCGTGGAGTGCCTCGAAGACTTTTTCCAAAAATCCCTTTTCGCGAATCAGGCGGGTGACCAGTTGCTGGACGTCGCCGGGCACCACGCGGTCAAGGCGGGCGACGAGTTTTTCGAGGAAGCCGGATTTCACCTTGTGTTTGCCAATCGGCGCTTTTCGGTGTTCAGAGGGAGACATGAGCGATGTGTTGTTGGTCCTTTGCAGCTTCCCAAATTCCGAGCAGGCGCGACAGATTGGCACGGCCATGGTGGAAAGGCAACTCGCAGCGTGTATGAATCTTGTGCCGGGCGTGGAATCGATTTACCGCTGGCAAGGGGCGGTCGAGTCGGCCACGGAAATTTTGGCGGTTTTTAAAACCACGGTTGGCGGCTATCCCGCGCTCGCTGGCGCGCTCGGCGAGGCCCACCCGTATGAAGTTCCGGAAATCATCGCGCTGGCGCCGGCGGAAATTGCGGCCACTTACGCTACTTGGGTGCTCAGTAACGTGGCAGCTCAGGATCGATAAAGCGCGACCAAGCATCGATGCCGCCACTCATGGAAAATGCCTGAGGGATGCCGCGCGCGCGCAAAATCGAAGCGCCGCGCAGGGAGCGCATGCCATGGTGGCAATAAACGACGACGCCGCGCTCGGAATCCGCCGTCAAGGCCGCGCCGGCCGTCATGAAATCGCCGAGCGGGGTCCACTCGTTGCCATCGATTTGGCAGATTGCGAGTTCGTCCTGCTCGCGGCAGTCGATCAAGCGCGGCCGCTGTTCACGCGGCAATTTCATCCACGTTGCGACTTGTGTGACAGTGACTTCCAGCGATTCTGCTGGGTCTGGCAATTCAGGATTTTCCACGTTCACTCGACGATGACCGGGGTTCCGAGTTGCACATTTTCAAAAAACTTGGTGGACATGTGGTGAGGCATCCGGATGCAGCCGTGCGAGGCGGCGTAGCCTGGGAGGAAGCCGGTGTGCATGCCGATGCCGCCGTTGAAGCGCATGAAGTTCGGCATGGGCGCGTTGTAAAACACGGCGCCGGGAGGAATTTTGTCCACGCGGATGTCCACATTGTCATTGATCGTCAGGCCGCTCGCCTTGTCCTTGAAGACCCCGTAGAGTGAGGATTTGTGGTCCTTGCTTTTTTGGATGATTTTGTAATTTCCAGCCGGGGTGCCATGATCCTCGCTGCCGCTGGAAATCCGGGAGATTCCGACAAGCACGCCGCCTTTGTAGAAAAATGCTTTTTGCTGCGTCCGGTTGATGCGGATGAGCGGGCTGCCCTTTGCGTGATCG
>JBILPN010000572.1:0-2966 GCA_044373865.1 Luteolibacter sp.
GCTTCGGTAAAATCAAGGTCAGCGGCCCCGGCCAAAATGCATGCGTCAACTTATTCACGGTTTCCGCAATCTCCTCAGGCACAATGGCCACGCTCTTCAAATCACCACGCGATGCAATGTGAACAATCAAGGGATCAAACGACGGCCGTTCTTTCACCGTAAAAATTTTTGCAACCGCCTCAGGATTAAATGCATCTGCCGCTAATCCATAGACCGTCTCGGTCGGCAGGGCAACAACTTCACCCGCACTCAACAGGGCGCAGGCTTCGGTGACACCATCTTTGATGTCATCATCTTCAACTTGGAGAATTCGGGTCTCGGGCACGCACGGGTTGTGCCAGAGCATTTCTCTTATGACCAATCTTTTTGGCGAAGCTTCCATCGCCACGCTGCATCTCCATTTGCATCATGCCACTCCCCGGCCTACCCATCCACCCTCAAATTCTGATTTTGCCCAGCATGGATTCTTTTCTCAAACCCATTCGCATGGCTCGCCACTGCTTGCGACAACATTTGCCGACTCTTCGTCCCAACCGCCTCCTCCCCGCAGACCCTTCCCTGCGCGACATTTGGTCGATCGCGATCTACTCGGGCGAAACCCCCTTCAAACTCGCTCCCGTCACAGGCATCAAGAACCCTGCCATCACCGCGCATGATGTGACCGATGTCCGTGCTGACTTCGTCGCAGATCCCTTCATGATCCAACGAAATAAAAAATGGTTCATGTTTTTTGAAGTTCTGAATCATGACACTCAACGCGGCCAAATCGCCGTTGCCAACAGCGAGGATGGATACACGTGGAACTATCAAAATATTGTGCTCGATGAGCCATTTCACCTATCATATCCGTATGTTTTTGAATGGAACGAGGAATACTTCATGATTCCGGAAACCCATCAGGCAAAAGCCGTCCGCCTCTACAAAGCGATCGATTTCCCAAATCGTTGGAAATTGGTGAAAACACTGATTCACGATGTGGAATTTGCGGATGCATCACCTTTTTTTCACCAACACCGATGGTGGCTTTTTGCAGGAGCGGGTGAGAACTGGCACTCGAGCGAACTCCGTCTCTACCAGTCGAAGAATCTCATGGGCCCATGGACCGAACACCCGAAAAGCCCGATCCTAACTGGAAGATCCGACATTTCACGTCCATCTGGCCGAGTTCTAAACCACGATGGAAAAATTTTCCGCCTCACCCAGAATTGCCAACCGCTCTACGGAACAAGCGTGAAGGCATTTGAAATCACGGAACTCACTGAAGCGAGCTACCGCGAACGCCCTCTGCAACGAAATCCAATCTTGAAGGCAACCAAAAGGGGTTGGAATTCCGTCGGCATGCATCACATCGACGCTCACCCTCTCCCCTACGGACCTTGGCTGGCCTGTGTGGACGGTTGGACATGGGGACCTCACTGAGGCGCCACGAAGAGCAAGCCAAAGAAGTGGCTTCCCAGCAGAGATTCCCCGTCATAGGTGCACAAATTTGTCATCAATCCACCGCATGGGCCACGCCCCTAACCCATGCCTAGCATCCCGAAACAAAGCCCAAAACAAAGCCCAACACGGCACGCGAAACAGATGGCTCCCACGCAATACCAACCCAATCGGCTCAAGATTCGAAATTCCATCAAATTCGTCTTGATCGATCCGCTAGAATCTATTGATTCACCCATACAACTCCGAAGCTTCAACTGGATTTGCGGGCAGATGAACCGCACGTCGATATCAGCACGCCACACCCAACCAATCGATCAACCCCATGGGCCTCTTTTACCGTAAGTCGATCAACCTAGGACCTTTCAGAGTGAATCTCAGTAAGTCAGGTGTCGGATACTCCGTCGGCGCTAAAGGTTTTCGTGTCGGCAGCAGCGCGCGCGGGCGTCGCTACAGTGCATTCAGTCTCCCGGGAACTGGAGTCGGCTACCGCGGTCGCGGATGCCTCGTCCTCTTCGCCGCCATCCCTGCAACACTCGCATTAACCCACTGGATTCTCAATTACGCATCATGAAACTCACTTGGAAACGCACCTTACGCACCCCATCCTCAGAGCGCTTTCTCGCGATGCACGACGGCAAAGACCTTGCCGCAGTCGATCTCCACTATCTTGCTAGCGGAAGCATCGCAGGAACCGTAATTCTCCTTAAAGACTCCGGCATCAAGGACACGGATATCGAGGCACTGCTCTCCTCACTCGACGACGAATTCCTGCCAGATGTCGACTTAGACCACGGCAACCTTAGCTACACCATCGTCCGCGGCGAGGTCGTAGGAAACTGGGAGGCAGCCCAAACCTAAAGCTACACCCTTCCAAAAAATTTCTCCATGCCTCCTCAATCAACTCCAAACGACGGATCATGGAGCCGCCAATCGCCAAGATGAGTAATTTCAGTGGCTCCATGAATTGCGCGTGGCTCCGCAATGAAGCCCGGAACCTCTTCTCCACTCGCTAGGAGAACTTTTCCAATTCCGAGCGGGGCTGGAATTATTGCTACAAAAGTCGCAAATTCAGAAGGCTTAAGCATCCAAACCTCAACCGCCATCGCCGAACCTGCGACGTCATCGCGGATCAAGGCTGGACGAGGTGGTAAAGAGCCGCTTGGTGGCATCGCATACATCCGATAGACCGGTGCGGTCTTGGTTCTCTCACGAAGAACGGCTCCACGTTCCACGAGCTGCCAGTGCAGCGGCAACCCTTCGAGATGCGCACCGCACACCAACAGCGGAATGCCGACAGGCTCGTTGGATTTCTGCGGCGAGTCCTCCCCACAATACCGCGCCGCCAAACCGAGCAATGCTACATCCCAACCGGCAGGAGCGGCGAGTGTCACGCCCCACGGTGCCCTCCCTGACCGAGCTCTTCCAGCAGGAACCGCTACGGCAGACAAATCCAACAAGTTCATGAAATTCGTGTAGCGCCCCAAACACGCGTTGCTAGCAAATGGATCGGCTAGGTTTTCAGCCAC
>JBILPN010000573.1:0-2965 GCA_044373865.1 Luteolibacter sp.
GCACGGATTGGGACACTCGCTTCTCGAAAAAGGATCTCGCTGCGGCAGATCTCCCGGAACTTTCAATCGCATCTTTTCCCACCGACCTCAACGTCCTCACTCTCACCGCTCACGCATTCCAAACCGCATTCTCTCTGGAAAAATCCAACGGTGAGCTGAAAAAGCAATTCATCACCACAGGCTCCGTCCAGCTCAACGGCGAAAAACTCACCGACCCCGCCGCCTCCGTCACAGCTCAGGCTGGCGACGTCCTCAAGCTCTCGAAAAAACACGCGGTGCGCCTAGTTTCATAAGCAAGCACGGCTCGCCAAGAAGCTGAAATTTCACCCCCGCCCGCTGCGTATCCTTAACACGCATGTGGCACCCTTGGCTCATTTTCTTGATGTGCACCGCACCGACACTCGCCTTGGCGGACTTCTGGGAGCTCCCTCCCATCCGCTACTCGGAAACACTGCCTAACAACAAGCTCACCGAGCTCGCAAACCACTGGAACCACTCGCCATCCGCCCTCGATGGCAAGACCCCGCTGGAACGATTGCGCATCATCCTCGCCGCACTCAAAATTCCGGAATCTTCCCAAATCCTGGTGTTCTCGAAAACCAGCAAACAGAATCAACTCATTCACCCTCAGCAACCGCGCGCACTCTATTTTTCGCACGATACCTACTGCGGCTACGTTCCCGGCGGCGCGCTGGAGGTCGCCAGCCAGGATCCTCAACTCGGCACCGTTTTCCACCTCATCGACCTTGGCAACCCAACGCAAACTATTCACATTGAGCGCGATACGAGTGACTGCCTATCCTGCCATGCCACGGGTCGCACTGAACATGTCCCCGGACTTTTGATCCGCTCGGTCTATCCAGACGCCGCCGGCCACCCGGTTCTATCCAAGGGCAGCGGCGTGATCACCCATGAGACCCCCATCGAAGAACGCTGGGGCGGATACTATGTCACCGGCTCCATCTCGCTCCCCCACCTAGGAAACCAAACCTACTCGAACGCTCGCGACTCAGAACCGGCCGTTCACTCTTGGAAAAATCTCAGCGGGAAGATCAACACCGCTCCCTACCCGCGCAACACCAGCGACATCGTCGCGCTCATGGTGCTGGAACATCAATGCCATGCGCACAATCTTCTCACCGCCGCGAGCATGAACTACAAGCGCGCCTACCACCTTGGTAAAGCGCTGGATCCAGAGGCGGACCCGGATCTTGGCTCTGCCGGGCGAGTGGCGGATCATGCCGCCGCACAAATTGTCAGCTGGTTTCTGTTCAAAAACGAGGCGGACCAAGGCGTGGACGGCGTCGAGGGCGACCCGGAATTTCAGGAACGTTTCGAGGCCAGTGTGCCACACACCGCCGATGGCCGCTCCCTCGCGGATTTCGAGCTGAATCGCCGGCTTTTCAAGCACCGCTGCTCTTATATGATTTATTCAGCAGCTTTCCAAACCCTGCCACCTCGCGTCAAAAGCCGCGTGATTGCCGGACTCAAAAACGTTCTGGAATCCACGACCACCGCCGACGAATTCCCTAACATGAAACTCACGGAACGCCACCGAACGGCCAAAATCCTCCGCGAAACCGGGATTTTCTAAACTTGCCGCCGCATTAAAGGTTTCCGATCGAATGGCAAAACCGTTCATTTGAACGGGTAGGCAAGTCTCGTGGATTTGCTTGAATGAAGGGGTTTGCACGTGCCGAAGCCTCACCCATTTTCATGGGGGCGGCTTAGCCATGGATTCCTCTCCAGCCATTTCGCACCATGCCACCCCTCATCCAAGGACTTGCAACTCATTGCTCGCTTGCGCTGGCACTGCTCGCTGGTGGCCACGCGCAAAGCCCCCCTTCAAGCTTCTCTCGGAACATCAGCACCAGCTCACAGACCGTCAGTGTCAATTTCACGCTACATCCCATCCGCAGCGCAAATTTCCAAACCCTCGTCCAACAGTCAAACGGCACTTACGCCACCTACCCTGCCGATGCACCGCGCACTTACCTCGGCACCGTCACCGGCCACCCTGGCGCGACTGCCATCGGACTTCTCCGCGCCAACGGAACACTGCTTGCGAGAATCTCCTTCGAGGACGGAAAAACTTGGACCTCAACCGGCGGCACCGCGAACGCCAGCGGCAACAATTACACTCCAGCTTGGCCCACCAGCCTCGCTCCCACCGGCGGCGCTGGATCCGTGGTTTACGCAGCGGAGGTCGGCATCGACTCGACTTTCAATCACTTCACGGCATGCGGCAGCTCAGTCGATGCGGTCATCGAGCAATCGGAATTCTCGGTGATGTCCACCAACATGGTCTATCTGCGTGACGCGGCGATCCTGCATCGCATTGGTAAAATCATCGTCCGCGCGGATGCTTCTCAAGACCCTTACTCCGCAGACGGAAATAGCAGCAACGCACTCCTTCCTCATATCCGCAGCCTATGGAACACCGGCGTCCCCATGGGCCATACTCACGATGCCGCAATGGTCGTGCATTCCAATCTCAATGGCGGTCTCGCCTATGTCGGCACCATCGCCACCTCGTCACGCTATTCGGCCAATGACTCAGATGCTAACGGGGATTTCTCAGTCGTTTGGCGGCATGAGGTCGGTCACAACTGGGGCTCATCTCACTACGAAGGCGGAGGCAATCCTGAGGGACCGACGATCATGTCGAACAATTCTCTCTCGCGCTTCTCCAGCTCAGAGCTCCTGAAAATCATCAATCACCGGAATTCAAAACAATCCAACCTCGACGCCCTCCCATCTTACCCATTTCCCATCCCTCCTCGCGCCAACCAAGACGCCATCACGTTCTTCCGCAACTCGCCTACCCGCATCGACGCCATCCTCAATGACTCAGACTCCAATGGCGAGCCCATTTCCCTGCACAGTTTTGACACCCGCTCAGTCCTCGGCGGCACCCTCACTCGCTCACTCGGCAGCGGCCCCTCTGGACGTGATGAAATCATTT
>JBILPN010000575.1:0-2963 GCA_044373865.1 Luteolibacter sp.
CCGCGACGTTTTCGCCAGAGTTGGTTGATGCCTATATCTATGTGATTGATGTCGCGGAAGGAGATAAAATTCCGCGAAAAGGCGGGCCGGCGATTCGGACGAGCGATCTTCTCTTGATCAATAAAACTGAGCTCGCGCCCTATGTGGGAGCGGATTTGGCAGTGATGGCGCGCGATGCGAAAATCCAGCGCGGGGCACGTCCATTTTTGTTTGCTGATTTAAAATCAGAGAAAGGGAAGGATGATTTAATTGCCTGGTTAAAGCACGAGTATTTGTTTGTTCCATGATGCCAAAGCATGTTTCCGGTTCATCCCTGAGAGGGCATTTGCATTTGCGCTGTGATTTGCGTCCGGACGGAATTTCATTCATCGGGCATCAGGATTTTCGTGCGCCGATTCACTTGAGCAAGTCGTATGTGGACCAAAATCGCTGCGTGTTGAGTTTGGTCAATACCACGGCGGGATTTTTTGATGGAGACCGGCTTGAGACGGATGTGAGTGTTTCCGAGGGAGCGAGCTTGGTGTTGAGCAGTCCATCATCTGCTCGGGTCTATCAGACGAGGTCGGGTGCTGCGGCGGTGAGTGAGCAGCGCTTCCGAGTGGGGGATGGTGCATTTTTGGAGTGGATCCCCGAGCCGTTCATTCCGCATGCCGGGGCGTGTTACCGGCAGTTTACCAAGCTAGAGCTTCAGTCGAGTGCGAGCTTGCTATATTTTGATTGGATTTCGCCTGGGCGTGTTGCGAAGGGAGAAATTTTTGGCTACCGGGAATTGAGGTGGGAGATGGATTTGTATTTGGCGGGAAAATTGATTGCGCGTGAGCGATACACGATGCGTCCTGAGGATGAGAGTTTGGAGGCATTGCGCGTGAAATTTCCTGCGGCGCACTATGTTTCCGTGTATGCAGCGGGTGAGATGACGCGGGATTGGCCGGCGAGTGCTTTGGATGCGTTTAATGGGGAAGATTGCTATCTTGGGCACGGTCCTCTGAGTGGTGGGGTGTATTTTGTGCGAGCCTTGTGCCGCGATAGCCTGAGCGCGCGAAGGCTTTTGGAAGGCATGCGGCACTTGTTTTACGTCTCTGCGGGCCGGGTGCCTCCCGGGCTTGGGCGTCTCGTTTTTTAGGCGAATTGGCCGGTTTTTCCGATCATTTGCAGGGCCGAGTGGGTAAAAATGCGGAAGGCGCGGACCCCTCCCAGAGTCCACGCCTTGCACTTGTCCCATCCCGCTGCGAGGGCACTTGGTGCAAACCTATATCCCCCCGGAAATCGGTATGCGTGCGGTCTCGCGCGAAACTGTGGGCAAGCTAGGGAATCTTGCTGGCATGTAAATCGTTAAATTTCAGCACGTCTGAAATCGATGGTTTCAAGCCTTCAGAAAGTAGTGGGTGAGTGCCTCCACGGCACCTTGTCCATGGCTTGCGCGGGTGACGAGACCGCCGATGTCGCGCGTTTTTTGGTGGATTGCAGCGACCGAATTGGCTGGGCACGCGGCCATTCCGGTGTGTGCGGGATCGAGCATTTCCAAGTCGTTGTGACTGTCGCCGATTGCGAAGCGGCGCTCGGGCGGGAGACCGTAGTGGTTTGCGACGTGGCTGAGGCTGCTGCCTTTTTGAAATTCCCGGTGGCCGAAGCGCAGGTAGATCGAATTTCGTTGCCATGAAAAATGCGGCTCGGCGGAAATGATCGGCGTGATGTGGCCGACGATCCATTCCATTTCCTCCTCAGTGCGCGAGATGATGCCGGCGGGTTCCCCTTCCATTTCGATCCAGTGTGCGCCGGTGTGTGACTCGATTTCATCGCGGATGTGCGCAAGGAGTTTGCGCGAGCGTTCGAAGAGTTGGTAGATTTCCTTTTCGCAATTTTTGTTCCAAGCCGCTTCAGGCACCCACCGGCCAAAGGAATTTGGGAAGTGGATTTCGCGTTCGCGAGCGACCAGCCAGTCCGGGAGGAAGGGGAAGCGGCTTTCCAGGAAGCCCTCGAGCATTTGTGGGACGGAGCGGCCGGTATTGATGCCCCAGACGATGCCTTGCTCCTCGCGAAGTTTGCGGATGATTTCGAAAAATTCTTTCGGGACGGGCGGGTTTGCCGCGGGGTCGTGGAGGGTGCCGTCGAAGTCGAAGGAGAGAATGGCGGTGGGGCCGCTGCGTGGCGGGTCGAGTGGTTTCATGAGTCGTTGGGGTCGTTGGCGGTGAGACTGGGCGAAGTTTGTTGAAAATGCGATTCTTGAGATTGTGGATTCGAGTGAAAATTCAACTCGGGCGTGCAAGGGTTTCCTGCTTGCGGTGGGCGTGGGAACGGAGAAGGGTTTGGGCATGAGTGTCCTCCCCAATTTTGGTCAAGCCGTGGATCATGCCGGTCGTTTAGAAGCCTTGGCCGAGACGCGCTTGCTGGACTCGTTGCCAGAGGAGTCCTTTGATCGGTTTACGCGTTTGGCTGCTGCCTTGTTGGGGGTTCAGGTTTCCTTGGTTTCGTTGGTGGCGAAGGACCGGCAGTTTTTCAAAAGTCAGGTCGGTCTCGGCGAGCCCTATTCAAGCCTGAGGGAAACGCACATTTCCCAGTCGTTTTGTCGGCATGTGGTTGAAGGTGGGCGTCCATTTGTGGTGGAGGATGCTCATTTGGATGCGCGGGTGAGAGAAAATCCGGCGGTCGAGGATCTTGGGGTGGTTGCCTATCTCGGGATGCCCTTGTCAACGCGTGACGGCCATATTTTGGGTTCCTTGTGCGTGATCGAAGGGCAGCCGCGAAAGTGGTCGGAGCGGGATCAGCAGAATTTGTCTGATTTGGCGGGTGCGGTGATGCGGGAGATCGAATTGGTGGAGCGTTCTTTGGCCCTGAACGACTCGCTGGATGCTGCGGAAGAATACGAGAAGCAGAGAGAGAAGGAGTTACGGATGTTGGTTCACGATCTGAGGACTCCGGCGGGCGCTGTTTTGACGTGCATGGAAATGCTGCAGAATTCTGAA
>JBILPN010000574.1:0-2963 GCA_044373865.1 Luteolibacter sp.
AGGTTCCACCACCCACCTCGATCACCGCCGCACCGTTTTCATGGCGCAGCGGTTTCAGATCTGGCACTTCGCGCAGCGGTTTGCCGCCTTCTGTGATGGCGGCAGGGCGTTTCGACGGCAGGTGAATTTCCGCCGTGGTGTTGGCAGGGATTGTTACACGCAGGGCGCTGAGTCCCGGTTTGCGACGCCATGTGACATGGATGGGGCCGCGGATGCTAGGGACCTTGGCTTCAAACTCCGCAAGACCCGCTGACTGCGGTTGGACGATGATTCGGCTGGAGCCTGGTGCCAGCGGGCGCACTCCCACGAGGTGACGCGGAATGAGATTGGCTGGAGCGGCACCCCAAGCATGATTCCAATCTTGGTTCGGCTTCAGAGACTGGTCCCATGCCTCCATGGCAAGGGTCGAGCCCTTGGCGATCATGTTGTGCCAGCTGCGAAGTTCCTTGGACTCTAGCAGTTTTAGGGCGTGTTCTTGCTCGCCATTTTCATAAAGGGCATCCATCAGAAATTGGGAAACATACACGCTGCATGCCATGCCGCGGGATTTGACTTTCGATAGAATAGTCGCTCGCTGGTCTTGCGGCACTAGGCCGAAGACTAGCGGGAATAAATTGGCGTGTTGTGAGGAATGCGCCACACCCTCGCCATCGCGGTAATGGCCATTTTTGGAATCGAAGAAAACCGAGTGATAGCTTTTCCTGACCTTTTCCGCACGGCCCTGCCAAGTGGTGGCATCCTCCTTGCGGTCGAGCGCTTCGGCGATGCGCTTCATCAAGATGAGTGTGCGATAATGGAAGGCATTGGCGACCGAGTCCACTGGGGTGATGCGGTGCCCATCCCGCTCGCCAGCGGGCCAGTCAACGATGGTTTTAAGCGGTTCAGTCATGTTGATCGATGCGAGAAACTCTCGGGTTTGCTTGCCTGCTTCATCGACGATCAGGCCATCCTCGCGGGCAAGAGATTTTAAGGTCTTGGCGGATAAGATCTCGTAGTTTGCGGCGAGCGATTCGGAATTTCCCGTGTGGAAATAGTCCTCCCAAGCCATCAGGACGGAATGATGCTGCCACTCTAGCGGCCATGTCGGGCGTTGCAGGAGAAACTCGTGCGAGTGGCGGGCGGTGGAGTATTCCCGGTCCACGGCATAGTGAGAAACTTGGTTCAAGAAGGCATCTGCTTCATAGGGCTTGCGCTCGCGGTCGCCATCGACATAGATGCCCATGAAGGTGGTGGCTTGGATGGTGTATTTGCAGAAATCCCAGAGAGCGTTCAAGTCTGGGGATGATGAGTGGAAGCTGGAAGCCGTGGTGTCGAAGGGGGCGCTCAGGCTTCTTCGTAGCACGCGCTCGGGTTTGAAATCCGCGGGAGCACCTTCGATCTCGGCATAACGGAATGGCATCACTTGGTCAAACTCTGGCGGCAGGCCGAGAAATCCCTCGCGCATCCATCCCGGGGGTGCCCATGAAAGTTTGGCTGCGTGCTCGGTGGTTCCGGGTTCGAGTTTTAGCAGGGTTTTCTGATAGCGGACGGTGCCTGGAGGTTTGGATTCGATGCGGTCCGCGGAGGTTAACATTTCTCCAAGTCCGACGTTCAGTGTGGCGTTAGGCGCATGATCCCAGCGGATGATCAGGTTGCCAAATGCGGCCTTGCCAAAGTCGATGAACCAATTGCCATCTCCATGGTCCACCACTCGGACTGGTGCGTCATCGGTGGTGATGAGGCGGTGGCGGTTGGTGAAGTCCACGTTCGCGCGCGAGGCCGGAGCCAACTCGTGGCGCGTGCTGATAGGGTCCGCTGTTTTAAAGTGCTGGGGCTTGGACCATGGGCTTTCATTTCCCGCGGCATCCCATGTTTTGACGCGCCAGGCGTAGTTTTTTCCGGGCAACAAGGGTTTGCCTTGATAGGCAACATTGATGGACTCACTGGACGCGACTTTGCCGGAATCCCAAACGGGCTCGGTGGCTGGGTCAGTGGACTCCACAAGAATCTGCCAGGCGCTCTGCACCGCTGCGCGCGAGGGGTCGTTCACCACCCAGGAGAACTCAGGTGCGGCGTCTCGGATGACGGTGGTTTCCGCATGGGAAAGCAGCTCAATCATCAAGCCATCCGGTGCGTTTGGCGCAGCCCAGGATGTTTCCAACAAAATCGTGGCAAGTAGAAATCGGTGAATCGGAGAGGCGTGCATGGTTGGAAAACTTGAATTTTAGCGCAGCCGACGGGTGGTTGGGCTGAGACGCGCACAGGCTGATCTTGGGCGGGACGGAGCGAAAGAATAAATCGACAATATTCCCCAAGATGAGGATGCCAAGTGCTGCCTTGGAGGTCGTGAAAAATGACCCACGCCTGCGATATGCGGGCGTGGGCCGGTGGTGAATCCGCGTTTGGTGCGGTGAATCAATTCTGCGGCGTTTCGCTCACTTTTACGCGCAAGAAACCTTTTGCCGAGGCGGAAATCGGCTGGGTGAGGCGGAATGACTGGAACTCGTATGCCGCAGGGGGCGCTGGTAGATCGGCTGGCGGGCTCATGGGCTGGACCGCAGCGTTGAAACTTGCGAGGTCCTGAGTGCCCTCGATCCCGTAGTCGATGCCATCGATTGAGGCAGCCAGCGGCGAACCTGCAAACTGGGCACCGCTGCGGACCAGGGTGGTGATGCTAAGGTATTTCACGGAGTCGATCTCCACGAAGCTTGGCGCACTTGCGGGACGGGATGCGGGATCTGCTGGGCTGGTGCCGAGTGCAAATTCCATCAAGTTGCTAACACCATCCGCGTCTGGGTCAGCATTTGCTCCGCGTGAAGCTTCTGCCACCGCAGGGTAAGCGGCCCACCAGTTCTCAAAGGGGCTGCTAGGTGAAGTGGACTCGACCGCGGTTAGCGTGACGGCGGCTGGTGATGTGGATGTGTCCTGATAGTTTACTTGGAGTTGGTTTGTTCCGATTGTGATGACACTGCCATTTTCCAAGG
>JBILPN010000576.1:0-2960 GCA_044373865.1 Luteolibacter sp.
TTCTTAAAAAAATTCAGGTGACTCCTCCTCCCGGCGGACGGCGGATCGTCAGCCTCACTGCGGACGCCACTCATTTTGTCAACTGCCGTGGGCGGATTGAGATGGAGGATTGCCTGTTCGAGCAACAAAAGGACGACGCCACCAACATTCACGGGCTCTATGCGAAGATCACCCGCATTCTCGCTCCTAACCGCTTCGAAGTCCGGATGATTCACCCGCAGCAAGCTGGGGTGGATTTCGTCAAACCGGGGACGCGCCTTGAACTCACCGACGGACCCAGCCTCAAGGAGGACGGGTTCGCAGTCGCCAAAACCGTGGAACGCATCAACAAACAAAGCACGATCATCGAGACAGAAGGACCACTCCCGGCAAATGTCATCGTGGGGGACTCCATTGCCGATGCGGATGCGAACACCGCCGAGGTTCTCATCAAGAACTGCATCATCCGTGGCAACCGGGCGCGCGGTATTTTATTAGGATCGCGTGGTAAAATGGTCATCGAGGGAAACACTTTCCACACCCCCGGTGCGGCGATTCTGTTTGAAGGCGATGCCAGCTTTTGGTTCGAACAGGCTGGGGTCCGGGATGTTGTGATCCGGGGCAACACCTTCGACAATTGCAACTACGGGGTGTGGGGAACCGGTTGCATTCAGGTGGGTTCCGGCATTTCGGATGGATTCAGGAAAACCTCCCGCTACAACAGAAACATCAGGATCGAGAACAACCTCTTTCGCGCTTTCAGTCCACTGCCGCTGCTTTCCATCTACTCGGTGGATGGCCTGACTTTCGTCGGCAATCGATTGGAGAAAACCCGGGACTATCCTGTTTCCGAAGGAACCGAGGGGAAATTGTTTAAGATTACCGACTCCGACGATGTAAAGGTGGAGGAACCCAAAACGGTTTCCACCCGCGGATCCGCAAGCTCTTCGAATTGAGGGGTTGGCAAATGAAAAGAATCCTTCTTTCATGGCGTATGTCTGATAGTCGTTCACGTGTTTGACTCCGGTTTACACGCTCCATCATGCCATAACCTCGCATTACACCGATTTCTCATTGATGAAAGAGTCCATCACTCGCACCTTACTCCGCCACATCGCATGGGGCTCGGCCATGACAATTCTTGCTCTCACAGGTTGCCGCAAGAGCGGCGAAAATCATCCGGTGCCTCCATTGCCGGAAAAGGTCGCGCTCATCGAGCAGTCCGCCGACCTTCGGGCGTTGATCAACGCCGAGCTTGCGGCAGGTAATAAGCACATCGTGATTCCGCCAGGTCGTTATCGCGTATCTTCTGAGCAGGGATTTCATCTCCAATTCAAGAACCTCTCCGACGTTGAAATCATCGCGAACAACGTTGAGATGGTTTGCACGTCAACAGTTCAGGCCGTGTTGTTCGATCAATGCACGAACGTCACCCTGCGTGGATTGGTTGTGGACTATGACCCTTTGCCATTCACGCAGGGGAAAATCATCGCCATCACACCTGATAAGAGTTCGATGGATTTCGAAGTCGCGGAAGGTTATCCGGAAAATCAACTGGAAGAGCGCATCCAGATTTACGATCCCGCCACCGGCGAACTTCGCAGGCGAGATGCGGCTTGGAAGCAGGAAATCCAAGCTCTCGGTGGACGCCGCTACCGCGTTGAAAAATCCTCAAACTACCGATTCAATCCGCTTCATGATACCGAGCAGGTGGGAGACATCCTCGTGACCAATCACAGTTTCGGCACTCGTGGCTCGCCGCACGCAGTCGAGTTAAAGAATTCCAAGGACGTGCGTCTCGAAGACATCACCGTGTTTGCATCGCCTTGTTTCGGGTTTCTAGAATACGACTGTGATGGTTCCACCTATCTTCGATGCAAGGTGGATCGCCGCGATTCTACGGATGATCCTGTTAAGCGGGCTTTACCCCGGATGCGCTCACTGAATGCCGACGCCTATCACAGCAAGGATGCCATTCAAGGTCCGGCCATCATCGGTTGCACCGCGCGTTTCCAGGGTGACGACTGCGTGAACATCAACGGGAAATACCACTACGTGTGCGGCAGTCGGGGACGGTTGCTGCGTATCGCGGTCCTCGATAACAAGCCCAAGATCAAGGTCGGCGATCCTGTGGAATTCCTACCCTACTCCGGACCACGTCCGCCCGATGCGGTGGTCATGGAGATGCAGCCGGACCCCTCGCCGATCACCGAGGACGAGAAAAAACTGATCCAAAAGCTCGGTTTGAACGAAAACATCCGAACAGGACTGCTGACAGAAAAAGCGCGGTTCTACACGCTCACGCTCGATCGTGAAATCGAGTTGCCCGGTGGTTCGGCGGTTTGCAGTTCCCTGCGGGTCGGCAACGGTTTTATGGTAAAGGACTGCGACTTCGGACATAACCGTTCGCGGGGAATTCTCATCAAAGCCAGCAAGGGTGAGGTCACCGGCAATCGGATTGTCAAAAGCCAGATGGCTGCTATTTTAATATCCCCTGAGTTCTGGTGGATGGAAGCCGCGAGCTCCAGCGATGTCTTTGTGAAGGACAACATCATCGAAGGCTGCCTACAGACGCCAATTCAGATTCTCGCGCCTGGCGGAAACGGTCAGACTCTTCCGTCTGGCACCCATCGCAATATCTCCATCACTGGAAACCGCATGGTCGATTGTGCATGGCCGCTCATCCGTGTGACTTCCACCCGTGGATTAATCATCAAGGATAACGAGTTGCCCGAGACTCCTCCGGCACGGCAACTCGCCAGTTCCGGCGGCAAGTGTCCTTTGAGCATGGAGTTAGAAAAATGTGAAGATGTCACATCCGATATTGTCGCTCCTGAATAAGTCCAATTCCGTCGATTTTATGACCATGACGACGCATGAAATTGTCACCCTACACGTAAGGGGCCTCAATTCATTTCCAAGTGCTCCCCTATTGTAGAGTCTCCGCACGACTCTACTCGGCAAGCTTCGACGTTCGAATC
>JBILPN010000577.1:0-2939 GCA_044373865.1 Luteolibacter sp.
TGCTAAGTGACTTGCTGGCTTGGTCACAGTTTTGAACAAGTTATTCACAGAAAGGTCGAAATTGACCGACGCGAACTATTTCTGCCAGTTTGGCGTCCGCCCATGGCAGTCGAAACCAAATCCGCCCCATCCTTCCGCAAGACCGCAGAGCTTCAACAAGGGGCGAGTGCGGTGGATGATGTGACGCGCGCACTTCCCCATGCGCTGGGTCCGGAGAAGAGTTTGTTGTCCTCGATGCTGCAAGATCCGCAGGAATACATTGGCATTGCGGTGGAGGAGAAACTGACGCAGGAGCATTTCTACCTGCCATCGCACTCGACCTTGTTTGGCTTTTTGATTGAGTTGTTCGAGGCGGGGCAGCAGGTCGAGTTGGTTTCCTTGGTCCAGCGCTTGTTGGACCGTGGGCTGTTGGACCGGGTGGGTGGGCCCGCGACGCTGACGGATCTTTACACCTACGCGCCAAGTCCGGGGCATTTCCGGCACCACCTTCAGCACGTGAAGGACAAATTTGTTCTGCGCGCCATCATCAAAAACTCCAACGAGGCGATCGCCCAAGCTTACGAGGCGCCGGATGAGGTGGCGAGTTTGTTGGACTCGGTGGAGGCCAAAATGCTTGCCATCCGAGACGGCGCGGAGACCAACAAGGCCCCCACGATCAGGGATTCCGTCACCGAGGTCATCGAGCAATTTCAATCGCTGCTAGCCGGGGAAAAAGGTGCGCAGGGGATTTCGACAGGCTTCAGTGAACTGGACCGGATGTGCAGCGGGCTCAAGGCTGGGGAAATGTTCGTCGTCGCAGCCCGTCCCTCCATGGGAAAAACCTCGTTCATGATGAACATCGTCGAGCACGTCTGCATCGACCAAGCGAAGCCATCGATGGTATTTTCCTGCGAAATGAGCGCGTTCCAGCTCGTGCAGCGTCTGGTTTTCTCGCGGGCGAAGTTTGCCATGAGCAAGCTCTCGCGCGGTTACACGCCGACCAAGAGCGATTTGCGGCATATCCAACGCTCCACATTGGACTGCTCGGCAGCCAAGTTGTTCATCGATGACACGCCGGGCATTTCCATCAATGAGCTTCGTGCCAAGGCGCGGCGTAAGAAGCGTGACGAGGACATCCAATTCATCGCCATCGACTACTTGCAGCTGATGAAATCCCGAACCAAGCAGGCGGAAAACTCACGTGAGCGGGAAATCGCGGAAATTTCCGCAGGCATCAAAGGGTTGGCGAAAGAGTTGGCGATTCCGATTGTGATTCTGGCCCAGCTCAACCGTGGCCCGGAAAGTCGTGCGGGAAAATCCCTTGGGGTGCCGCGGATGTCTGACTTGCGTGAATCCGGCTCGATCGAGCAGGACGCGGACATGGTCGGGCTGCTCTATCGGACCGCCTATTACGCGGAAGATGCCGAAGAGAAAGAAGCGGAAGAAGGCAAAGCCGAGCTGGTTTTGGCGAAGAACCGGAACGGTGAAACCGGGCACATACCCCTGACCTTCGTCGCCGAATTGATGCGCTTTGAAACGGGAGCCCCGGTGAGAGAGGCCGAGGCCTAAGCGATGTGGCAGGCTCTCCAATGCCAGTTTCGAGGCCAGCGATTTAAGATTTTTGGGTGAGGAGGTGGCTTGGTGGCTTGGCTTGTGAAAAATTGCATTCCGTGAAAGACAGGCAGCCTAGAATCAGTTAAACAATCGTTAATGTCTGAGGATGAGGAGGAAAAAACTGACGATCGTGAAGCGATTCTGGGGCACGCCTATGCGAAAACCCGGAAGAGTTTGATTGCTCGGCTCGACAACTGGGAGGATCAGCGGACTTGGGATGAGTTTTACCAAACGTATTGGCGCTTAATCTATTCGGTGGCGGTGAAGGCGGGCTTACGGCAGGATGAGGCCTTCGATTGTGTGCAGGAGACGATTTTATCGATCGCCAAGCAGAGCAAGAAAAAGCTCTATGACCCGGAGCAGGGCTCGTTCAAAACTTGGTTGATGAACATGACGCGTTGGCGGATCAATGACCAGTTCCGGAAGCGCAAGAAAGACACGGCGATGCTGGGTGGCGAGTGGGACAACGATCGTAAAACGGCGGTGATTGACCGGGTGGAGGATCCGAATGGCGATGTGCTGTCGCGCCTGTGGAACGTCGAGTGGAAGAAGAATGTTGCGGACGCCGCCTTGGCGCGTGTGAAGGCGCAAGTCTCGCCAAAGCAGTATCAAATTTTCGATTGCTACGTGATCAAGCAGTGGGACGTCAAGCGGGTGCAGGAGCAATTGAACGTGAGCATGGCGCAAGTTTACTTGGCGAAGCACCGAGTTGGGAGTGTGCTGAAGCGAGAGTTGGCGAAACTCGAAGAGGAAGACGATGCCACCTAATGCACGCCCGAGTCCTGCGATCCCCGACCACGAAGTTCTGCGGAAAATCGGGGGTGGGGCGTATGGTGAGGTTTGGTTGGCGCGTGGGGTGACTGGAGCCTTGCGCGGCGTAAAGGTGGTTTGGCGTGAGGATTTTGATGATGCGCGTGGCTTTGAACGCGAGTTTGAGGGGATTTTAAAGTTTGAGCCGATTTCCCGGGATCATCCGGCTTTGATGAACATTTTGCACGTGGGGAGAAGCCCGGACGGGGTTTCCTTTTACTACTACGTGATGGAGTTGGGCGATGACGTGACGGCGGGGCAGGACATCAACCCGATCGAGTATGAGCCGCGGACGCTGCGCGCGGATAATCACCAAGGTGTTGGTGTGCAGTGGGATACGAGTGTTTGCATCGACGTCGGCCTGCGTTTGGCAGAGGCCTTGGACCACTTGCACGAGCGGGGTTTGGCGCACCGTGATGTGAAGCCGTCGAATGTGATTTTCGTCAATGGACGCGCCAAGTTGGCGGACATCGGCTTGGTTGCGACGCGAGACCAGCGGACCTTCGTTGGGACCGAGGGTTTCGTGCCACCGGAAG
>JBILPN010000578.1:0-2922 GCA_044373865.1 Luteolibacter sp.
GACGAGGATATTCACGGCTCCAAGTTCTTCGGCGATTTTTTTCGCCAGTTCTTGGACGGCTGTGTGGTCAGCGACGTCAACGGCGTAGGCCGTTGCGGAACCAGGGTAAGCGGCGTTGATTTCTTCTGCGGCTTTTCCACAGCTTGCCTCGCTGCGACTGACCACGGCGACCTTTGCACCCTCTGCGGCGAAAGCACGAGCGATTTCCTGACCAATTCCACGGCCACCCCCGGTGACCACCGCGACTTTATTTGCAAGGCGTTGCATTTCCGAAACGTGGCGAGTGGACGGGGTCAATGTCAACCCGTAGATTGGAGAGGCACCGAATCGTGAGAGAGGCTCAGGATGAGTCCCTGAAAATCAGCGGCAAGTTCGTGTTGGCGTCGCGCGATGTTGCGAAGAAACACGCAACCGGGGTGTCGGCCCATCCTCTAAAGACGCCTTCATCAAGGGGGATTGTGCGTGGCGGAAGGTCGGCAGAATCCGAGATTTTGAGCATCCGCAAGGGGGGCCTTCTGACCAAGTCAGCTCTCAATTCTCTTGGTTTTTTTTGGAAACCAGTGATTTCTGTGTTCCGGGTTGCGTTGGCGCTCCTGCATGGCTAGCCTCGCCCCGGAAGAATGCTTCCTCTTTTCGTGCATGATCGGTCTCGCTCTTAAAATGCTTTTCGGCGATGTCGCCAAATATCTCATGTTGGTTGCGGGGCTTTTTTTTGCAACTTTCCTGATTGTGCAACAGGCATCTGTCTTCTGCGGGTTGATGCGCTGGACAACCTCGAACTTGAAAAATATCTCCGCTCCTATTTTCGTCGTTGAGGAGCGTGTGGAGCAAATCAATGAAACCAACCCGATGCGTGATACGGACGTCGCCCGTGTCCGCTCAGTTTCCGCCGTGCGTTGGGCGATGCCTCTGTATTCAGGAATCCAGCGGGTGCGCTTGGTGAACGGCAGTTTCAAAACCGTCCAGTTGATTGGCATCGACGCCGCCTCACTCGCCGGCGCGCCAAGCCGCATGGTTGAGGGAAATCTCGAAGACCTCCGTTTGCCGAACACCGTCATCATTGATGAACTTGCAACTGAGCGTCTTTCTTCGAACCCCACGGACCCTTCGAAGAAAATCAAAATTGGTGATCAGTTTGAAATCAATGACATCGAGGCCCGCGTCGTAGGGATTTGTAAGGCGATGCGCTCCTTCACCGGCGGACCGTATATTTGGACGACTTACGAGCGCGCCCTGCAATACACTCCGCCAGCGCGGAAGATGCTAACTGCTGTCATCGCTGCGCCCATCGATGGAATGACCAATGATGAGGCGGCAGCGGAGATTGAGAAAACAACTGGGCTGCGCGCTTATGTCAATGAGGAGTTTGGCAGCAACTCGCGTGACGGTTTCTCAGCAAAGGGTAAAACATACGGAGATTTTAACAGCTCCACGGTCTGGTGGTATGTCAGAAACACCGGCATACCCATTTCCTTCGGCACCACCGTGATCATTGGCTTCATCGTTGGCGTGGCCATTGCCTGTCAGACCTTTTATGCCTTTGTGTTGGACAATTTAAAACACCTTGGGGCGCTCAAAGCGATGGGGATGTCGAATTTCCGGCTGAGCATGATGCTGATATTTCAAGCGCTTACTGTCGGTTTCATTGGCTTTGGGCTTGGCCTGTTAGCCACTTCTGGCTTCGGCATGGGAGCGATTGAGAGCGGCAAAGCCCCGTTTTACATGCCTTGGCAGATTCCTGTCGTCGCATTCATCACGGTGCAGCTCATTTGCATCCTTGCCGCGCTTCTGGGCATCATCCGGCTTAGTCTTTACGAACCCGCAATGGTATTCCGTGCCTGATCCTCAATTATCCCACCAGACCGTAGTTGAAGCCCACGCTGTTGAAAAAACGTTCGGTGACGGGCCGAACCGTATTCATGTGTTAAAGCAGGTGAATCTCTCTGCGCGCACCGGCGAGATTATGATGTTAGTCGGACCCTCCGGCTGCGGAAAGACCACTCTGCTGAGTGCCATCGCCGGCACGCTGCGCGTTGATAGCGGTTCGATCCACGTCTTTGGCAATCAACTGGAAAAAATGTCTGGCAGCGCGCTCACTCGCTTCCGGGCCAAGAACATTGGCTTCATTTTCCAGCAATTCAATCTCATCCCAACTCTCACGGTCGCCGAGAATGTCGGAATTCCTCTGCTGATTCAAGGGATGTCTAGCCGTTTTGCGCTCAAGCGTTCTCGCGAAATTCTCGAAAAAGTGGGTCTGGGCCCGCGTTGGAAAGAACGGCCTAACAAGCTGTCCGGCGGCCAGCAGCAGCGTGTCGCCATCGCCCGTGCTCTGGTCCATGAACCGCCGCTTGTCATTTGTGACGAACCCACCGCGGCCCTTGACGCTCAGAATGGCGAAATCGTGCTCGACTTGTTTCGTCAAGTTGCCCGCGCACCCGACCGTGCCGTCATCATCGTCACTCATGACAACCGGATTTTTTCCTACGCTGACCGCATCGCCCGCATGGACGACGGCGAGATCGTCGAGGTCATTGAGCAGCGCCATGTGCAGCCACCGCAATTCATCCATGAACACGCTCGTTGACGGACCAGTGGAATTCCCCGGCATTGATTCTCAATTCACTTTTAGACTTTCAGACCTGCAACTCTCTTTATCATGAACTTTTTTTCAAAATTTCTCAGCTATGGCTCGGTTGCTGCCGCGATGTTTGGCGTTGTCGCCATTGTGTTAGTCTCGCAAATCCAAGCCGAGAGGCAGATGCCGCCGCCCGGTGATCCACCCGTGATGCCACCGCAAAAACCGTATGCCCATGCGGTCGCGGCGACTGGCATCCTGGAGGCGCTGCATGAGAACGTTGCCATTGGCGTTCCGCTCCCGGGTTTGGTCGCTGAAGTGTTTGTGCACGTGAATGATGTGGTTAA
>JBILPN010000579.1:0-2917 GCA_044373865.1 Luteolibacter sp.
CTATGACTCTGCCCACCCACGCGCGTGAAGCAACCCATTCAGACGATGATGAAATGGAGCTGCCTGCTCACTTTGTTCGGAGCTTCCGCTTGCACGAACCGCACGCCAGCCATGGCTCCCATTGGTGCAAATCCTGCGAAGCACGCGCTTGCTGACCGTCTAAACCGCGTAGAAACTCCCGCTGTTTTGTTCGTCGGGAATAGCTATAGTTTCGGCTTGCCACGCGCGCTGGCCGAAGTGGCGGCTGAGCGTGGGAAAAAGCTTCGCGTTGGTCACTCAACCTATGGTGGTTGGACTCTCGAGCGCCATGCAAAGCATGATGCCACGCTTCGAAAAATACGTGATGGCCGTTGGGATGTGGTGGTGATTCAAGAGCAAAGCCAGATTCCGGCAATGTCACCCAAAGTTTATGCGGAAAAGATGTTTCCAGCGATGCTTTCACTCGCCGCGTATGCGAGTGAAAGTGGCGCAAGCCCGGTTCTCTATCAAACTTGGGGCCGACGTGATGGGGATGCCAAGCCCCGGGGTGACACGTTTCACGCGATGAACCGCCGTCTTCGGAATGGCTACAAAGCAGCAGCGCAACATGCAGGTGGCCTGGTGGTGGTCCCCGTCGGTGATGCGTGGGAGAGTGAGGTGAGCAAGGGGCGCGGAAGCTCGCTCTTTCTCAATGATGGCAGCCATCCAAGTGCTGTTGGTGTCCGGCTAAATGCGGAGGTTTTCTATCAAACACTGTTCAACTCGGAGGCGGAAACATCCAGTCAGTCGAGTGGTGTGGCAGACCAACGGACTCGATAGAACTTGGCGGTTCCGGCTGGCGTGGAGTGCATGTCGGTCCATCTAGCAGGACTTTCGTAGGTGCGAGCTGCTAGACTCGCCGGTTGCCAATCAATTAAGTTTTGTGAGGTTTCAACCCGCTGATACATCCCTCGCACGGCTTTCCAGAGCAGAGCTGGCTTGCCATCTTCACGCGTGAGCTCAGTTGGGACGGGTGTGCTGAAAATTGTGCCGTTCCAATATTTTTCGGCCAGCGAGAATGCGCTGCGCCCAACCTTTGATCCAATCACGCGACCATGGTAGTCATCTTCAGGTGGGTGGATCCCGCCATAACGCCGCGATTGCCCGGCTTGATCAGCCGCATCGTAATAACTGGCCCACTGCAACTCAAGCGGTGCGCTGGGACCTAAATCGATCTGCAGTGAATTCGCCTCAATCCGCTGGCCGTGAATTCCTCCCGGAAAGTATGGGCTTCCACTGATGAGTGTTAAAACTTCCGCTGCCGCCCGCGAAAAGGTACTGTGCCCCGACACATAGCCGGGAAATGCGGGCGTGTTGAATGTCTTGCGCTGGAACGGCAACCAATCTTTTGCGAGCATCCACGTTAAGCGGCTCTGATGCGTGGCGAGTCCCGGAGATGTTGGGTTGGACGGGTGCTCGCCCGGCCATGAGTAAATCGCAATTTGTCCGATGAAATTGTTTCCAGGCTTGAAGGTTCCCGTTGCAAGGTCCCACAGGCTGTGATGCTTCGATCCAGCCGATGTGCTCGCGGCGGTGATGAGTTCGCAGACATTTTCCCGGAGTAGCAACCCTTGCGGATGATAGGAAGCCGCAGTGGAATCCGTCGCCTGGCCGAGACTTGCGAGATATCGGATCATCGTGATGGGTCGCGGTCCAGAGTGGTGACGTTTCAATGCCCATGCTGCGCATGCGGCATCATGCAGCGCTGCGGATAGTGCAAAGTAAGTTTTCACATCCCACTCGAGCCTCTCTAAGGGCAGGCCATTCCCGCGAAGTCGCCGTTCAAAATCTGGGCGGTCTGCCACAGCGTTGGCGAGCAGGTGCCAATGGCCCGGCGGTGTCTCGGAAGATGGGCCATCCGCCCAATACTCGGCCAGGACTCGCAGGTAATCACCACGCCGTGCAAGATTTCCTCCATAGGCTGCACCGGTCGATGGGTTCACTGGGAAACCCTCACCCTCATCGGTCCCTAGCGGATTGTTTCCGATTGCGCGGGGTGAAAGGTCGATCCAGTCTTGATCGTTGAGCTGGCTGCTTGATATCAATACCTCGAGCGCTTGCTGCTGGTAAGCGGAGCTGTTCGCGCTTGGATTGTCCGGCATGCTAATCCGCGATGGCCCGCCGAATGGATCCATCCACGGAAGTGTTGGGTCGGTGCGAGTCAGGCTGAAAGGCGTGGTTGCCAGGCTTTGCACTCCGATGAAGGATTGCACGCCGCCTGTGAGTGGCAAGCCGTTTTGACTGATTCGGACACTCAGGGCAAGGGGTTGCCATAGGTTTGGGTCGGTCCCAATTGGAACTCCAAACCCCAGCGGCATGTTAGGAATAAAGGAGGAATTGGTTCCTAGCGCGCTGATTGGCTGGTCAAGGTTTGGATTGATGTTGGTGGTGTAAACTTGAGGATGTGCAAACTCCGAAAATCCGTCATTGGCTGCCCAAGCGAGAATCGCGTCAGCAGCACGTTTTCCAAGGTCCGCTGGCAGTTGTGTGTTGGATGCGGGTGATTGGGCGCTTGCAGGTGAATGGCCTAGCGAAACAAGACGGGCATCAATGTTTGCTAGAATCGTGGCCGAGTTCACTCCGCTGCTGAAGCGGTTGCGTAAAATTCGATAGGCTGCATGATTGATCGCAACATTGCGTGCCGAAGCAAGATCCAGTGGTCGAGGATGGATTTTCTCATGGAACAGATAGCCCTGTGAAACTTCATCATAGGCAGCCCAGGCGCCATACATTGCCACTGCCGTGTGAAACAAATTGCGTGCATGAGCAGGTGGGTCTGGGATACTGAGGCGGATGGCCGATAGCAACTCTTCATTCCACTCGCGCGCTACCGAGCGCTGCTTTGCCAGAAGCTGCGTAGCGCTCGCGCTGAGCAGCAGGGAACTGAAAATTACTCGCA
>JBILPN010000580.1:0-2907 GCA_044373865.1 Luteolibacter sp.
CCGCGATCTACCCGGAGAACCAGCCTACGTCGCCGCACTTTCTGCAGTGTGCCTTTCGATCTTCAATTTGGACGAGGCGCTCTCACGTGAGTAACCTATCATACAAACTTCATGGACCCATTTCTCCAACATCAAAGACACCTCACCCGCCGCCAGTTCTTCGGACGCAGCGCGGGAGGCATCGGCGCGGCAGTGTTGGCCAATCTGCTAAGCGAGGACGGACTAGCAGCCAGTGCGCTGCCTTCCCAACTCAGCAACTTCGCCCCCAAGGCGAAACGCGTGATCCTGCTGTGGCAGGGCGGCGCTCCCTCGCAGGTGGATCTTTTCGACTACAAGCCGAACCTCGAAAAACTCCGGCTTCAAGAACTGCCGGAATCTGTGAGGGGGAACACCCGGCTTTCCACCATGACGGCGGGCCAGAAGGGATTCCCGATTCTGCCCGCCCTCAAGCCCTTCCGCCAATACGGCAGCAGCGGCCGCTGGTTGTCCGAGTTCATCCCACACATCGGCAGCATCGCGGATGAGGTTTGTTTCATCCACTCGATGCATACCGATGCGGTCAATCATGCGCCGGGAGTCACTTTTCTACTCACAGGAAGCCAGATTCCCGGCAGGCCCAGCCTCGGAGCGTGGGCGAGTTATGGGCTCGGCAGCCTAACGAACGAACTGCCCGCCTTCGTGGTCATGACATCTTCCGACCGCGAAAAAACCTGCGGACAGTTGTTCTTCGACCATTACTGGGGCAGCGGTTTCATCCCCTCAAAACACCAGGGCGTGCGCTTCCGTGGCGATGGTGATCCAGTGCTATACCTATCCAACCCGGATGGCATGTCTCGCTCCCTACGGCGCTCGCTGCTGGACGATTTGGCAGAGCTTAACCACCGCCATCTCAACGATTTCGGCGACCCGGAAATCGACACCCGCATCACCCAATATGAAATGGCCTACCGCATGCAAGCCAGCGTGCCCGAGCTCACTAACATCGCGGGAGAGTCGAAAGCCGTGCTGGATCTCTACGGCCCGGACGTGCATCGCAGTGGTTCTTACGCGCGGAATTGCCTGCTCGCCCGCCGCCTAGTCGAACGCGGCACTCGCTTCGTTCAAATCATGCACTCGGGGTGGGATCAGCACAGCAATCTTCCGACTCAGTTGGCGAAACAATGCATGGACACCGACCAGCCCTCCGCCGGGCTCGTCAAGGACTTGAAACAACGCGGCTTGTTGGAAGACACCGTGGTCATCTGGGCGAGCGAGTTCGGCCGGACGGTCTTCGTCCAAGGCGATGTCACCAAGCCTAACCACGGACGCGATCATTTCGGAGCATGCTATACCATGTGGGCGGCGGGTGGCGGCTTCAAACCCGGCCACGCCTATGGCCAAACCGATGATTTTTGCTATGGCATCACCAAAGATCCTGTGGGAATCCACGATTTCCAAGCGACGCTTTTGCACCAATTGGGCCTCGACCACGAGAAGCTCACCTTCCGCTATCAGGGCCGAAATTTCCGTCTCACCGACGTGGAAGGTCACTTGGTGAAAGGGCTCCTGGCATGAATCCTGCCACCTCATGATCAGCACGCCACTCCACGCAATGTCGCGCTCCCGGGAACGCTGAGCCCCAGCTCGGCGCATTTCTGTGTGGTGTTACAACGTTCTTCGTTTGAACACGGCGTGCGTCCACCCTTGCTGAAGCACATCTCATGCGCTCGCCGAGCTGGGGCTCAGCGTTCCCAAAAAAACGAATCCTTAATGGCGCTGCGACCCGCTGGGGCTCGCCGGGTCATCGCGCTGATCCAGAATTCTCCATCGCGGATCAAAAATCCCGCATACACGGGATGATTTCCCGCCGTCTTCCCGTGTAGATTTGAAATGTAGGGCTGACTGAAACCCATTTGCCCGATGCCACCGAAACCCCTGAAACCCAGACTCGTGAAAAATCGCTTCCATCCCCTCTTTCAAATCGCAGCCGTCCTCACCCTCGCAGTCCCAGCGCATGCGGTGTCCTTTTTCTGGGATGGAACTGACACCACGGCCGACGCCGATGGCGGAACTGGCGCTTGGGATAGCACTCTCACGAATTGGAACGACCTTGCCACTGGTGGCAACAGCATCGCCTGGCCGACCGCCGGAACCGACAACGACGCCGTCTTCGGCGGCACCGCCGGCACCGTCACCGTCGATGCGGGCGGTGTGACCGCCAATGACCTCACCTTCACCACCGCCGGCTACATCATCCAAGGTGGCCAGATCACCCTCAACGGCACCACGCCCACGATCACCAATTCGGTCGATGCCACAATCCACTCGATCCTCGACGGTAGCGCAGGCCTCACCAAGACCGGCGCGGGAATCCTCACTCTCGGAGGCGCGAACCTATACACCGGAACCACAGCGATTAATGCAGGAACACTGCACATCACCCATGCCAGCGCTTTAGGAAATACCGCCGGCGGCACCACAGTTTCATCAGGAGCCACGCTCGCACTCAGCGGCGGCTTGTTGGTTGGGGCCGAGGCGCTAAATCTGAACGGAACCGGTGTTGGCGGACTGGGGGCCATCCGGAGCATCTCGGGCACCAACTCCATGTCGGGAGCCGTGACCTTGGCCGGGGCAACCCGTATCGGGGTCGAGGCGAATACACTCGAAATGTCGGGTGCTTTTAGCGGCACGCAGGCCTTGACCACAGTGGGAGCGGGTAAGTTGATCCTCAGTGGTGGTGGCACACTCGGTCAAGTGATCGTTGGAAACTCAGCAGTCGCAGCAGGCGGCCATTTGGAGTGGAAAAGCGGAGCGGGCACCACTGCTGGTACCTACTTCGGCGTCGGCGACAATGTTAACGCCCAATTCACCATGAGCGGCGGGAGTCTGACCGCTTCCCCGACGACGTCGCTTTTTGTCGGATCGTTT
>JBILPN010000063.1:0-10152 GCA_044373865.1 Luteolibacter sp.
GAAGCGGAAAACACGAGAGCACCGCTGGCGATGTTGACTGTGGCAGCGGTGGGCAGCGCAGTGGCGTGGTTGATGAAGACCCGGCTACCGACATTGCTGATGCTTAACGCGCCAAACGAGTTGCCGGCATTCGTGAGGAGCAATCCACCGCCTCCGCTGTTGGTCAAAGTGCCGCCGCCGGTGATAGCTCCGCTAAGGGTCTGGCTACCAGATGATGCGTTTTCAAATGTCGCCCCAGGAGCGATGGACATGGCTCCGGCATAGCTGCCACTGCCCAACTTGCCGGAGGCCCCGCTAAGTTTCAGCGTGCCGCCGCTGATCGTGGTGTCACCGGTGAAGGTGGCGGAGCTGGTGAGGGTCAGCGTTCCTGCACTGCTTTTAGTGAGACCTCCGTCAACGGTCGCACCCAGAGCCGCATCGTGAATCAACGCCTGGCCGATGGTGATGTCGAAGTTGTTGCTGTCGATTTTAGCACCACCCGCTTGGACATTGGCTGCGGTCAGGCCAGTCATGAAGGTCGTATTGGCGATGGTGGCCTGAAGCATGCCTCCGTTGAAGTTGAAGGTGTTGGTAAAAGTGGGACTAGCCGCGGAGGTTCCAGTGTAAACTTGGCCAACGGTAAGGGTTCCTCCATTCAGGTTGGCAATACGCGTGCCGCTGGCGTTTGCGGATGCGGCCCCGAAACGCAGACCTGCATATGCACTTGCAGCGGGAAGATTGCCGCTGGTGCCGACCGTAACAGTGCCCGCATTCACTTGTCCGCCGTCGATGGTGAGTGTGCCACTCGCTGTTGCGCCACCCAGAATAAACGCTTGGTTATTGCCGTTCTTAACAGTGCCGCCCGTCTTGACCACCAATGAGCCGCCAGTTGCGCTGCCAATAACGATGGCTGTTCCGTTAGGGTTTGTAGCAGTCACATAAGCGGTATCTGGAGACTGGCCAAAATAGCCGCCCGAGTTGACATTTACAATGGTTCCATTCGTGATGGAGAGCGTGCGAGCTCCGGTTGAGCCAGATTGTGTATTGATATATCGCGCACCGGTGGAGAGTTGGTCAGCGCCGCCGATATTGAGAATTCCTCCGGTTCCCGATACCGTGGTGATAATATCGTTAGCTGCCCTCGTGACGGTAACATTCGAGCCGATCGTAGCAATCACTGACGAAGCGAGTGAAACGGTTCCTGTGGAAGTAATCGTCTGCGCGGATGCTGCACCCAGCGTGTATCCGGTCCTGTTGAAAAGCAGCCCGGTGGTGGAAAAGTTATCAGCCACCGTCACCAGGAACGGGCCAGCCACACCGCCGAAGACCGGACGATTTGCGTTTGCCCAAACTTTGTTGGTTCCATCGAACCAATTCGCATCTGCGGCGTTCCAAGTGCCACTGCCAGAGCCTGCATTTGTCCCTGATGCGGCGGGATCCCAGAAAAAGTCCACAGCCTGAACCGACTGAGCGGAGATCAGCGCGGCGAGAGCGGTGGCGAGGGGGGAGGAGAGGCGGGCGGTGGAGAGCAGGCGGGTTTTCATGAGGTTTTGGATTGGGTCTTTTTGGATCGAGAATAGAGAATGGTTGGATTCAGATTTCAGATGATTGACCAACCTGAGTGATCGGTATCAAAGTGCGAAAATTAGGGTGCTGTGCCTAGTCCTCAAAGTGATGACAAGACACACGAAACAAGTGCGGAACAAGTGGATTTGGGTGACGTGCCGGGTCCTCGGAGTGAGGGCCCGACTCGTCTGTCGTGGAGGAATCAGTTGGAAAGCACTTGCAGGCGGAGGAAGTTCCTAACCGGAGCGCCGGGGGTGAGAGTGCAGGAGATGGTAATTGCCGTGTTTTCCGTGTAACTGCCGACCTCCGCCCAAGTATCTGCGATACCGAGATCGGTGGAATCCTGGATGGCGTAGGTGAGGCCGCTGGCATCCAGACGCTTGGAGAAGCTCAGGAGAGTGCCGCTGAAGCTGCCGATAGAGGCATTGGACACCGTCGGGTCCTGGCCGGCGATGGCGTATTCCACGAGGTTGCTGATGCCGTCGTTGTCGGGGTCGTCGTTAGGGCCTTGTTGGAGCGCGGGAACGGGACCATTGACGAAGGCTTGGGTGATCCACGATGAGAAGCCACCGCTGGGAGAGCCAACGGTAAGTGTCCCGCTGCCCGTGAAGCTGGCGGTTGTGATTGTCGCACCGTCCGGAACGCTGCTTGCGCTGTAGCTGCCTAGAGGTTGCTCTATGAGGCCAAAGAACAGCGTGCTGACAGATTCCGTATTGGTGAGGTCCACCTTTCCAGAGTCATTGATGACGAGTTTGCCGGTATCCGGGATGGAAGTTCCGGTGACGGCAAGCACTCCGCTGTTGACGGTGGTGTCGCCGGTGTAGGTGTTGTTTCCTGAAAGGGTGAGTAAGCCGGTGCCGAACAATGTGGGGTTGTTGGCGATATTTCCCGAGCTCGCCACCACGAGACCACCGCCGCCGGTGAGATTGCCGGACAAGTTCACCGCACCGAGAGCTGTGGTGGCGATTCCCATGCGGCTTCCGCCGACCTGGACCGTCAAGTCGCCGGTCAGAGTTTGGTCGTTGCTCATGGTCAGCAGGCTGGTGTTCGCATCATCGTTGTTGAAGACAACGCTGCCGATGCCGGGAAGGGTGACATTGTTGAGAGTTGTCGCCGCCCGCGCTGAAAGGACACCGCCGGATGAAACTGTGATCGCATTGTCACGGCTGGCTGGAGTGGAAAATACGAGAGTGCCGCTGGTGATCTCGACCGTGGCTGCGGCTGGCAGCGCCGTGGCGTTGGTGTTGATGAAGACCCGACTATTTGCACCGCTGATACCCAACTCGCCGTAAGAGTTGCTGCCATTCGAAACGATCAATCCACCGCCGCCGACGTTTTTCAAAGTGCCGCCGCCAGTGATAGCTCCGCTCAGGGTCTGGGAGCCGGTGATCGCGCTTTCAAATGTCGTCCCAAGGGAGATGGACATGGCACCGGCATAGTTTCCGGCATTCAACCTCCCGGACCCACTGATCCGCAGCGTGCCACCGCTGATGGTGGTGTCGCCGGTGTAGGTGTTGGAGGCGGTAAGGGTCAGCGCTCCGGAACTGCTCTTGGTGAGACCTCCGTCAGGGGTCACATCCAGAGCTGGATCGTGAATCAACGCCTGCCCGATGGTGATATCGAAGGAGTTGCTGTCGATTCTAGCGCCACCCGCTTGGACATTCGCCGCAGTCAGACCTGTCATGAAGGTCGTGTTGGCGATGATGGCCTTGAGGGTGCCGCCATTGAAGTTGAAGGTGTTGGTGGCTGTCGATCCACCTGCGAGAGCTCCGATGAAGACTTGGCCAACAGTGAGGGTGCCGCCGTTTAGATTGGCAATCCGAGTCCCACTGGTGTTGCCCGTGCTTCCGCCAAAACGCAAGCCTCCGTAAGCGGCCGGGAGCACAGGGCCACCTCCGCTCAGAGTCGTGATAGCCCCTCCGTTGACATCGCCGCCGTCGATGGTGAGCGTGCCGCTGGCGGCAGCTGCTAGACCAACGATCACCTGGGTGTTGTTCCCCGCAGTGACCGTGCCGCCGGGTTTAACCACTAAAGTCCCACCTGCCGCAGCATTGCCAACGCCGATGGTGGTTCCGTTCACGTTCGGCGCGGTGTAATTGGTAACACTGCTATCGCCCAGATAGCCTCCGCTGTTTACGTTCACGGTCGTGCCCTTTTCAATGATCAGGGTTCGGGCACCAGTCGAGCCAGACTGGCTGTTCACATACCTCGCATTTGTGGAGAGTTGGTCTGCGCTGCCGATATTGAGCGTGCCTCCGGTTCCGGATGGCGTCGTGATCAAGTCATTCGCTGCCCTCGTGACAGTGACATTCGAGCCAATGGTGGCAGTCACTCCGCTTGCCGTGACAGCACTGCCAGTTGTTGTGATCGTCTGCGCTGAGGCCGCACTCAGGGTGTAGCCGGTCTTATTGAAAAACAGCCCGGTGGTGGCAAAGTCATTAGCCACCGTGACGACAAACGGACCAGCCACGCCGCCGAAGACCGGGCGATTCCCATCTGCCCAAATCACATTGCTGGTTCCATCGAACCAGTTCGTATTTGCGGCGTCCCAAGTGCCACTGCCAGAGCCGCCATTCGTCCCTAATGAGGCGGGATCCCAGAAGAATTCCGCCGCCTGGACCGACTGAGCGGAAATCAGCGCGGCGAGAGCGGTGGCGAGGGGGAAGGAGATACGGGCGGAAGATGGGATGCGGGGTTTCATGGGATTTTAGATTTGGGATTTTAGATTCGAGATCAGGTGAGAACAGGGACCAGATATCGTGGATTTCAAAGGTAGCGTATCAATGTACCCCCTCCCTTGCATCCCTCATTCGAGGGATAGAACCCACAACCCACTACCTCCGGAGCAATTCATCATTCATACAATAAGCACGGATGGTTCTCCTTGGCAAAACGGCAGGGGAAATGTTCTTATGTGGCCGGACACTGGAACCCACCCGTCAGCCTTCCGTTCCTCCCGACACCCTCATGATTCTGAAACCCAAGCTTCTTTTCCGAGTCACCGCTGTGCCACTGCTCGTGATGCTTGTGTCTGAAACCGGCGTGCTGAGTGTAAGGGACACGGGTTTGGCACAGGCGCACTTCAAACAACCCAAAGCCTGACCGTTTCAAGCGCACTTTGGAGACTGCCGCGTGGTGGCCTTGAAAAGCTGTCATTTCCGGCTGTAACCGCGCGCGCGGTCGAGGTCCAGAGCTCCGGTTAGTTCACGAACGAGTTCAGGATGATCCTTTGACACGTCGCGTGTCTCGCCGGGATCATTTTTGAGGTTGAAGAGTTGGGGATGACCGGGATCCTCCGGAGACTTGCGCCTCTTGCCGTCCTTGGTTGCGATGCCGCCGCTGCTTGCGATCAATTTCCACGGCCCCTTTCGGATCGCATACACGCCCTTGGAACTCTGCAGCAGCAGGCGCGGACGGATCGGGGTTTTTGCGCTACCTAACAAGACCGGCAGGAAATCATGACTGTCCGGGCCCGCCGCATCCGGTGTGGTTGGCGGCAACGGGGCGTCCACCACCGCCGCCAGCGTGGCCAGAAAATCGACAGTGCCCACCAGTTGATCGGAGGTGGTGCCTGGTTGGATGTGGCCCGGCCAGCGGGCGATCCATGGCACGCGGAACCCACCTTCCCAAACATCGTGTTTTCCACCACGCAGAGGTCCGTTGATTTTCAATCCGGCGCCGACGGCCTGCTCTTCAGCACTTCCCGGCTTGCCCAGCACCCCGCCGTTGTCACTGGTAAAGAATACCAAGGTGTTGTCGGCGAATTTCAGGCGCTCCAAGGTGTCGAGGATGCGACCAACGCTGCGGTCTAAGTCGTGGACGAAATCGCCATAAGGTCCCGCCTTGCTGGTGCCGGACGACGCGGCGGATGGGGTGATTTTCTCATGCACGGCGACGGGAGCGAAATGCAGGAAGAAGGGTTTGGCGGGTGTTTGTTTTTCCAGCCATGCCACGGCCCGCTCTGCCAACACTCCCTCGGTTTTCGGGTCTTCGCGTTGCGGAGCATCGAGGCCGATGTTGCCGGGGGCCGGTGTTAGCTTGGTGGAACGCAGGCCGAAGACCTTGTGATCCTCGATGAACGCACGGGTGACATCGTTGTGGTTCTGTGGCACGGCAAACTGATAGTCGAATCCGAGTTCTAGCGGACCGGGCATCAGTTCCTGGGTGTAATCCACCTTCTTGGCCGTGCCATAACCAAGGTGCCATTTTCCAATCATACCGGTCGCGTAGCCCTTTTTTTTGAGCACGGAGGCTACAGTCGGACGACCAGGCTCGATGAGGAGCGGGTCGAAGGTGTTGACCACTTCCCCACTGCTCAGCGAGGACCGCCAGCAATAACGGCCGGTGATCACCGAATAACGCGTGGGAGAACAAACCGAGCCTGTCGCATACGCATCGGTGAAACGCATCCCCTCGCGCGCAAGGCGGTCGATGTGCTGCGTGCGGATCAAGTCCGGATTCGCTCCATAACAGCCCACGCTGCCATAGCCGAGATCATCGGCGAGGATGATGATGATGTTAGGATGGCCGGTCGCCGGAGCGGAGCAGGAAATACCACAGCCTAACAACGAAGCGCTGAGGCAGAAGGATTTGATAAAATGATATTTCATGAAGATTTCATTGTGGATCATGGTTCTTCAATCTCCGCGCCGTCGGCGGTGGATTTGAGCGGGGTCGGGCGGAGACGTTTCATTTTGGGATAGGTTGGCTCGGAGGTCGGACTACTGAGAGCCTAACTTCTGAATAGCGAATGCATACGCACCAATGGCGACTGCCTCGCTGGTGCCAAGGCGGGACATGCCGACGCCCACGCGCTGGAGCGGGTCATAAGCGAGGGTGCGGTCGCTACCGGGGACTTGGATGGTGCGAGTTTCGCCTTTAAGGAAAACAGCGAGTTGGTCGGAGTCTTCGAGATTGAAGGCGGTGGAGGCGAGGCGGCGGAAATAATTGCCGCCGGGGCTGGTGTAGGTGCCGTTGAGTTCATCCACGAGCGCCGGCAGGAAGAGCGGCCAAGCACCGGAAACGCCGCCGCCGATCACGGCGAGGCCGTCGATAAGGGTGAGCGCGCTGCCGAGGGCATCGCCGGCGGATTCGCCGAGACGCCTGAAGGCTTCCAAGGCGGCCGCTTGGTTTCCCGCTTGCTTGCCATTGGCGATTTTAAAGAGTTCCTTCGGTTCCGGAACCTCGGCGCAAGGGATTCCGGTTAGCCCCGCATAGGCCCGCCGCACGGCGCGGATGCAGGCACCTTCCTCGGCATTCATGGCGGGGTGCAACTTGTTGCGCAGCAGCCAGACTTCGCCGGCCATCGAGTTGTCGCCGGTGAAGAGTTCGCCATTGCGGACAATTCCACCACCGAGGCCGGTGCCGAGCGTGATGCCGCAGAGATTCTGATAGCGCTTCGGGCTGCCAGCTCTTTCCAACAGGCCGTTGACGTGGGGCAGGAGCCCGGCGATGGCCTCGCCATAGACGAAGAGATCGCCGTCATTGTTGATGAAAACGGGGATGTCGAATTGGTCCTCAAGCATCGGTCCAAGGGCCACGCCGCCGCGAAAACCGGGGAGGTTGCCGAGGTCGCCGATGATGCCATTCGGATAGTCCGCCGGACCGGGGAAGGCGAAGCTGATAGCGGACGGAGGATCTGGGCAAAGGGCTTTCACCCGAGTGAAGCCTTCCACGATATTGGCGAGGCAGCGGGTGAGGTCGTCACCATTGGATGCCAGGGAGACGGTCTCGGTGACGGGCTTACCGCCGCGCATGGCAGAGAAGCGTAGGTTCGTGCCGCCCGCATCGAGCGTCATCACGATTCGGGATTCAGAGGCGAGATCCATGGAGTTTGAAATGAAGGACTGATCCGGGTTGCATGCGCAATCCCTCAGTGGCTGGCGGCGGCAGACTTTGCAGAATCCGTCGTTAGCTCATCAGCCCGGGCTCCATAAAAGCCGAAGTAAACGAGGTAGGCATAGCCAACTAAGACGATGGCGAGCGAGGCCCGCACGCCGAAGGCATCCATCAAGGCACCCTGGATGAGCGGCATGATCGCACCGCCGACGATCATCATGACCAGCAGTGAACTGCCTTGGCTGGTGTCTTTGCCTAGACCGCGGATCGAAAGGCTGAAAATGTTCGACCACATGATCGAGTTGAACAGGCCGATGCCGATGATCGACCAGAGGGCGAATTCGCCCTTTGAGCCCATCGAGAATGCGGTGAGCGCCATCGCAACCAAGGCGAACAGGCCCACCATTTTCCCAGGATTGGAGCGGCCGAGAACGAAGAATGCAAAGCTCATCACCACCATTCCGACATACGGAAGAATCGTCATAGGGTCGATGTAGTGCCCGTGGGTAAGGTTTTCCTTGAAAGTGGCGTTGGCGAAAATCACGGCCGTCGCACCGCTCGCGGCCAGCACCATGAACAAATATTTCCGTGACTGCTGGATGTTACTGAGGGAAATGGCACCCATCAGGCGACCAATCATTGTGCCACCCCAGTAGAACGATAAAAATTTTGCGGAAGTATCCTCGGGCATGCCCATCACGCTGGGATCCATGAGGTAATTAATCAGAATGCTACCGACTGTCACCTCGCTGCCGACATAAAAAAAGATGGCGAGCCACCCCCAGACGAAGTGCTTGTTGCGGAAGACTTTGACACCTGCCTCGACTTTGCCTTCCTGGCGGAAATTAGGCAGCGAGATCATTTTGAAAATAATAGCAAGCAGGATGAAGGCGATGCCAAGGCCTATATAAGGGACTTTCACCGCATCCACGCCGCCGGCACTCGTGTAGAGATCCTTCGAGCCGAAAAGCAGGACGCCGCCGATGAGTGGGGTAATCACATATCCCAGCGAGTTGAGACCCTGCGAGAGATTCAGGCGGGATGGCGCGGTTTGCTCCGGTCCAAGAATGGTGACATAAGGATTGGCTGCGATCTGGATGATGGTAATGCCGGAGCCGAGCACGATCAGCGCACCGAGAAACAAGATATACTGTTTGGTCTCCGCCGCCGGATAGAAGAGCAGACAGCCGAGGCCCGCGATGACAAGACCGAGCACAAGGCCGTTCTTATAACCGATCTTGTTGATCGGGTCCCCCTTCGCGGCGGAGATCAGGAAATAGGCAAGCGACACTAGAAAATAGGCACCGAAAAATGCGAATTGGACCAAGTTCGCCTGAAACTGAGTCAGGTTGAAGTCCGCCTTGAACTTGGGGATCAAGAGGTCGTTCATGCAGGAGATGAAGCCCCACATAAAGAACAGGGCGGTGACCGTCATGAAGGCGATGCGATTGTCAGAGCAGGCGGGTGTTTTTGTCATCGGATTTTTTTGGAAATAGATAGGATCCCCAGTTACGGCAGACTTTCGTTAACCCGAAGTGCGATCTCCGGTCGGTATCGGATTTTCGGAGGCGGGCACATCCCCGGCCAGCGTGGTGACGACAGACGAAACTTGGAACTTGCTTTTACGGCGCTTGATAGGTGGCCATTGCACCGGAGCCCCCATCAGGAGGAATGACAGGGACATTGGAAGGGTGTTGATTGTCATCAGGTAGAATAACTAGGTGAAACCTCCTTTACTGGTGAAAACTTGCATAGTCCACATTGTGATGACACGCGCCGCCCTGTTTCCGCCCTTATGACTGCACGAGGCTCGCCTGCGGCTTCGCATTAAGCAGGCCTCCGCCAGCGTTATTTCGATTCCAATCGGCCTGCGTCTGGTGCCATTGCGGAGCAGTGCAGACCAAGGTGCGCTCGATTGGCTCCACATGCGGCACGGGAGTGATGTGATGACCGCTGTCAAAGATCGTCCCCAAAGGTGGTCATTCGGCCAAGCTTTGCCGTAGCAACATCTGATCAGTATTCAAAATTAACGCAATCTGCTTGCATTTGGAAAGCATAAGGTAGCAGATTTCGAAGTCTTTTGATGTCATTTTAATGCCATATTATGCCTCTGCGTGCGACTCGGCGATCTTCTTGGTGAATCTCAGAATCTGCAAAAAATCCCTATTTCACAGGACTTTACCTGCATTTGTAGGGTGGTGATCCCGCTAGGAATCGAACCTGGACCTACGGCTTCGGAGACCATAGTATCCTCGTCAAGGACCTCGCCAGGACATCTGCTGGACGCGCCTGCCTTTGGTTGGCGGGTCGTTTACCGGATGCGGTATGCCGACCCTAATTCATCAAAATTGGCAAGGCACCCCTGAAGCCAGAATATCTCCACAAATTTACGTGTGTGAAATTGGATCTGGAAATCCGGCACTACCTTGCCAGATTCTGGAAGAACGCCACCGAAAGCCAGTCAGGACGAGATATTTGCGACGCCGCCGTTCCATGTCAGGGAAGGTCAGGGTTCAAACCCACCAATCCGCGACAGAAAAACGTCCGGTTTCCAACGGATTTCCAACTTTTTGACCGTCAACGGTGTGTCAACATGCGAAACACCAGAAAACCACTAACCCAGAATACCCCATGAATACGCACAAAGGCGCAAAATCGGTCCCAGAAGACCAGATGGCGGAGGGGGTGGGATTCGAACCCACGGGACCTTGCGGCCCTCCAGTTTTCAAGACTGGCGCAATCGACCACTCTACCACCCCTCCTTTTGTT
>JBILPN010000064.1:0-10148 GCA_044373865.1 Luteolibacter sp.
GTTTGCCTGCGTTTTCCTGTTTGCCTTCTCGACTTTGATCACATGGAGCTACTACGGCTTGCAGGCTTGGCAGTTCCTGTTTGGACGGCGTGAGTTGACGGCTTGGATCTATAAGGTGATTTTCTGTTTGATCGTGATTGTGGGCGCGTCGGCCTCGATGGCGAATGCCACGGATTTCTCGGACGCCTCCTTGTTTGGCATGAGCATCCCCAATCTCATCGGGGTGTATTTCTTGCTGCCGGTGGTCCGGAGGGAGTTGGCGCGTTACGTGGATTTCACCAAAAAAGTGGATGGCGGGATGTCGATCGACGAGGCGGACCGTGAGGAGCGGCAGCGTTTTGGAGATTCCTGAGCGATCTTAAAATTTGGGCAAGGCAGGGTTGATCCGTGTGGGATCCGGTGGCAGGCTGCGCGCCGACCATGGCCCGTCAATACACTCTGCACCGTCCGCAAGCTGCCGCAGCATCGGGGATCGATTATGTGGCCTCGCTCAATGCGGAGCAGTATGCGGCGGTTTCATCCCCGCCGGGGAAGGCCTTGGTGATCGCCGGGGCGGGGTCTGGCAAGACGCGGACTTTGACTTACCGGGTCGCTTGGTTGCTGGATCACGGCATCGAATCCAAGCAGGTGCTGCTGCTGACCTTCACCAACAAGGCGGCGCGTGAGATGATTGAGCGGGTGAAGGAATTGGTGCCGCATGACACGTCTGACTTGTGGGCCGGGACTTTTCACTCGATTGGCAGTCGGATTCTACGGCGGCATGCGGATGAAATTGGCTTCACGCGCTCGTTTTCCATCTTGGACCGGGATGATCAAAAATCGCTGCTTTCCGCGGTGATTTCCGAGTGCAAGATCAACACCAAAGAACGGCGCTTTCCCAAGCCGGACGTGTTGGCGTCCATGTTCAGTTTGATTGAAAACACGGGGATGGGTTTGGAGGAGGTGGTGGCGGCGAAATACGACCATCTGTATGAATGGATGGAGGAGTTAGAGAAGGTTCGCCTTGGCTACATTGCCAAAAAGAAGCTGAGCAACTCGATGGATTTTGATGACCTGCTGGTGCAAGTGGTGCGCTTGTTCGAGGATCGTCCGGATTTGTTAGCTATCTATCAAGGGCGGTTTCGGCATGTGTTGGTGGACGAGTATCAGGACACCAACTCGGTGCAGGGAAGGATGATTGATTTGTTGGCGGGTGAAGGTACGAGTTTGATGGCGGTGGGAGATGATGCGCAGTCGATCTATTCGTGGCGTGGAGCGGAGCTTGCGCATATTCTGAGTTTCCAGCAGCGGTATGCTGGTGCGCGGGTTTTTACGATTGAGACGAACTATCGGAGTGTGCCGGAGATTTTGGATCTATCCAATGCGGCGATCCGGATGAACACCGGACGTTTTGAGAAAGACTTGCGGGCGTCGCGCGAGAGTCCTGGGGTGAAGCCGGGCTTGGTTGCGTTGGAAGACCCGCGTGGGCAGGCGGCGTTTGTGGTGCAGCGGATTTTGGAGTTGAGCGAGGAGGGCGTGCCTTACTCAGAGATGGCGGTGTTGTATCGGGCGCATTTCCAGAGTTTGGAAATTCAGATGGAGTTGACGGTGCGCGGCATTCCGTTTGCGATCACGAGTGGCCTGAGGTTTTTCGAGCAGGCGCACATCAAGGATATTTCCGCGTTCATGAGGTTCGTGGTGAATCGGCGGGATGAGGTGAGTTTCATGCGGATGGTGAATTTGCTGCCAGGTTGCGGTCCGGTTGCGGCGCAGAAGTTGTGGGGCGATTGGTCGCGCACGGAGTGGGGGCAGAGCGATCGAATCCCGCCGAAGTGGTCGGAGGTTTTGTTGAAATTCAAGGTTCCGAAAAAGTCCGTCACGCATTGGGAGCAACTGTGCTACACCATGGATGAGTTGACGCCAGATGGAGAGTTTGCGAAGCCGTCGGAGATGATCTTCAGCATTCTTGAGGGGCTGTATAGCGAGTATCTCAAGGTGAGCTTTGATAACTTTGAGAACCGCCGTGCGGACATTGAGCAGCTCTCTCAGTATGGCGGTGGCTTCGATGATATTGTCGAATTTCTGGCACAGCTTTCCCTGATGAGTTCGGTGGACAGTGGGCCGGGCGGCGGCAAGAAGGATGCGGTGGTGGATGATGAAGAAAAAGTGACCTTGTCATCCATTCACCAGGCCAAGGGCTTGGAGTGGATGGCGGTGTTTTTGATTTGGTTGGTGGATGGGCAGTTTCCAAACGGCCGCATCTTGGAGTCGGAGAATTTAGCGGTGCTGGAGGAGGAGCGGCGCTTGTTTTACGTGGCGCTCACGCGGGCGAAGGATCAGCTATACCTGACCTATCCGATGACCAATCCGAAGTCATATTCGGGAGATTTCATGTGCCGGCCATCGAGATTTCTAGAGGATTTCCCTGAGGAAATGGTCGAAGAGTGGGAAGTCAGCTCTGGGGATTCCTGGAGCGATGATGAGCCATTTTGATGGCTTGGGCATCCCAAGTTCTTTTAGCGGGAGAAGCGGCGAAGCACGTCGGCGGGGACCTCATTGTTGGAGACCCATTGCTTGACGGCGGAGGCGTCGCGCTGGGCCCACTCGCCAAGCATGCGGTGGAAGAGCCGGCGTTGTTGGTCTGGGTTTGAGACACCTTGGATCCAAGCTGCGGATTGCTCTGGAGCGCGGGTGTTGCAGCTCCAGACGAATTCCTCGACCACGCGGTCATAATCGGGAGTTCCGGCGAGGCTGCTGACCCACTGGGCGGTGCCGGGAATGTCGGTGGCAGACAGGATCGGGATGATGCCGCGCGCTGCCTCGGCGCGGGCTTCCGGTTGGAGCGTGTTGACCCACGTGGTGGCGGCCTTGGTGTCTTGTCGGGCGAGGGCTCCTGCGACGCTGCGAGCGGCACGATTTTGAATGTCTCCTTGTGCGAGCGAGGCGACCCACGCTGCGGCTTGCTGCGGGTTTTTGATTGCGAGGCGGTTTGCGATGGAAGAGACGAAGCCGCCACGGAGCATGTCCTCGGCAATGGTGGCGGGGAAATTCATGGCCGCCTCTGCGCCTTGGGCAAGCAGGGCGCGGGTGATGGACTCGATGGCCTCCCCGCGTTCACGGCTGAGCGGTAGGGATTGTGCGAGACGGGATGCGTTTGCAAGATCTTGACTTGCAATGCCTTGAATCACTGCGACGAGGTGCGGGTTGGGTCCGTCGCCGCTGTGATTGTCGAGCGCCCAGCGCTCGGCAGCGGCGGCATCCCGGCCGGCCCATGTGGCGAGGATGGTGGCGCGGCTGGCCCGGCTGTTGCCATGTTGGCTGACGTATTCGAGGGCGGTCAAGGGGTCCGCTTTGGCCCAAGCACCGAGGATCAAATCGTATTCTCCCCGCGAGTCGCCGAGGTGGTCCATGTCGCGAAATTGGTCGGCAAGGGCGGAGAATTGGCCGGGGTTGAGCGTGTCGATCAAGTCCATGAGCGCGCGCTGGCGCTCGAAGGGGTCGCCGATGCGGCCGATCGCTTGGAGTTGTTCGGCGGCTGATTGTGCGGTGGTTTTCGCGGGGTTTGGCCGTTTGCCTGCGGATGAGCCTGGCGCGGAGTTGGGATTGGCGCTGCTGTCGAGGCGGGCATTTGCGGTGCTGGAGCGCGTGCCGCTGCTTGGCCCGTCGGTGCTGGAGTTAGCAGGTGCATGGCTTTGCTTGCCGAACCATGCGGCGCCGATTCCGATGGCGAAAACTGCGCCGTGCGTGAGGATGAGCTTGGAAAGTTTCATGGGTTTAAAGCTGGGCTAAGTCGCTTAACTGCGGGCCGCGCGGAGACCAAATTTCAGGATTTTGGCGCACGCAAGCGACTGGTGAATCAAGGCTGCTTGCACGAGTCTTGCAAGGGGCGAAAAGCAAAATTAGATTCTCTCCGTGCCAGCCATGAGAAAAATCATCCACGTCGATATGGATTGTTTTTACGCGGCCATCGAGGAGCGGGAAAATCCGGCTCTGCGTGGCAAGCCGCTTGCTGTGTGTGGGAGCGACCGGCGGAGTGTGCTGACGACGGCGAATTACGAGGCGCGCAAGTATGGTTGCCGCTCGGCGATGCCGGTCTTTCAGGCGCTTAAGCGTTGCCCGCACTTGATTTTGGTGCCGGTAAGGTTTGAGCTCTATCAGTCAGTTAGCTTGCAGATTCGTTCGATTTTTTCGCGATTTACCGAGTGCTTTGAGCCCTTGTCATTGGATGAGGCGTATTTGGATGTGACGCATTTGCAGACGGGTGGCGCGGCGCTTGCGCGTGAGTTGCGGGCGCAGATTTTGGAGGAGACCGGTTTGACGGCCTCGGCGGGGATCTCGACAAACAAGCTGATTGCAAAAATCGCGTCGGATTGGCACAAGCCGAATGGGCAGAAGGAAGTGAGCGACGAGGAGATTCCCGGGTTTATTTCTGGGCTGCCGGTGGGGCGCTTGTGGGGTGTGGGGAAGAAGATGCGGGAGAAGCTGGAATTGTTAGGCGTGGCGACTTGTGGTGATTTGCAGGCGTTTTCGCAGGCTGACTTGGCGCGGAATTTCGGGAAATGGGGGCTGGAGTTGTGGGGGCTGTGCCGTGGGATCGACGAGCGCCCGGTGCATGCGGAGCGGACGCGGAAGTCGCTGAGCCGTGAGACGACGTTTCGTGAGAACATCCGGGAATTCAGTGGATTGCTGCCGCCTTTGCGCGAGTTGTTGGAGGGATTGCAGGCGGATTTGGCGCAAGCGCACGCGGACCGACTCATTCGGTCCTTGGTGGTGAAGGTGAAATTTGCGGATTTTCATCGCACCACGGCAGAGCGTGCCGGAAGCGTGTGGGAGCCGGCGGTGTTTGAAGATCTGCTGGCTGAGGCGTGGCGGCGGGGTGGCTTGCGCGCCGTCCGGCTGTTGGGGGTGGGCGTCCGTTTTGAGGATCCTCAGGAAGGCGGGCAGCTTGAGTTTGCCGTTTAGGCGGCCGGTGCCTTGGAGGGAAACTCCGCAGGGCTTGGCTGCGGAGTTTCCATGAAGCGCTTGGGAGCTCAGAGTTGGAAACTGTCTTCAGCGGGGGATTTGCCGATCGAGATCTGGACTTCTCCATTCGCGGCGAGGTGGGTGAGGCAGTGATAGACATCCTCCGGGTCCGCATCGATTTCTGTGGCGATGCCGTCGGCGGTTTTTGCCCATGCGGTGAGGTGGCCGCGAACTTTGTTGAGGGTTTCCAGGAAGGTCCCAGCGGCTTTCTTGCCCGCTTCCACGCCTGGTTGGTGATAGGCGTTGATGTTGACGAGGGAGGCGTAGAACGAGACGCTGCGCTCGAAGAGGGCGATGAGCAGACCGAGGTGGAAGGGGGTGACTTCCGGGATGGAAATGGTGAGAGATTTCCGGCCGGATCCGTGAAGCGCCTTGCGTGTGCCGCGGAGGAAACCTTGCAGGTAGTCGGCCGTGGTGGTGCCGGGATCGACCTCAATGTTGTGCCCGTTGCGGCCTTTTCGAACCTCGATGAAAGCGGCGAAAAAATTATTCACTCCATCGCGAAGTTGTTGCACATAAGCGTGTTGGTCGGTGGATCCTTTGTTGCCGTAGACCGCGAGACCTTGGTTGACTTGCTTGCCGTCGAGGTCGTGTTCCTTGCCAAGCGACTCCATGATGAGTTGTTGGAGGTATTTGGAGAACAGGACGAGCGAGTCTTTGTAGGGCAGGACGACCATGTCCTTTTCGCCCTTGCCATGGGTGGCGCTGTGCCATGCGAGCGCGAGCTGCATGGCGGCATTCTGGCTGGCGTCTTGCTTGCGTGTCTCGACATCCATGGCGGCGGCACCGGCTAGCATTTCATCGATGTCGATGCCTTGCAGTGCGGCGGGGACGAGGCCGACGGTGGAGAGCACCGAGGTGCGTCCGCCGATCCAGTCCTCCATCGGGAAGCGTGCGATGAAGTGGTGCTGGACGGCGTAGAGGTCGAGCTTGGAGCCGATGCCGGTGACGGCGGCAGTGTGGCGGCCGAAGTCAAGGCCGGCGGACTCGAACGCGGCTTTGGCTTCGAGCATGCCATTGCGGGTTTCTGCGGTGCCGCCCGATTTTGAGATGACCAACACGAGGGTCCGGTCGAGGCCGATGGTGCTGAGCCGGGCGATGACATGATCCATGCCTGCGGGGTCGGTGTTGTCGAAGAAATGGAGTGGGAGCCGCGCGTTTTGGCCGATGGCCTCGGTGACCAGCTGGGGGCCGAGCGCGGAGCCGCCGATGCCGATGAGGAGAACTTGCTTGAAGCTGCCGCCGGTGGGCGGCGTGATGGTGCCGGTATGGACTTTTTCCGCGAATTGCTTGAGGGCGGCGAGCGGCTCGGTGATGGCGCGCTTTAAAGTTTCATTGGGTGCGAGGTCCGGATTGCGGAGCCAATAGTGGCCAACCATGCGGCCTTCGTCCGGGTTGGCGATGGCACCGGCTTCAAGCGCTTCCATGTCGGCGAAGGCGCGGGCGATGTTAGGCGCGAGGGCGCTGGCATGGCCGGGCGCGATGTCCATCAGCGAGAGGTCGAGGGAGAAGCCGAATTTCGGGTAACGGACGAGACTTTGATTGTAGGATTGCCAGGACATGGTGTGGGGTGTGGGGAAAATTTACAGGGTGAACTTAACAAGAGCGACGTTTGAAACGCAAGATTCGATGAAAGAAGATCTTGGCGAGGATTGGTTGAATTCATGCTTGGGGCGGAATTCAGTCGTATTTGAGAATCGAAGTGACGGCGTGAGGTAAGAGTTTTTCGCGGCCGTTGAGGAAGCCGAGTTCGATGAGGAAGGCGATGCCGACGAGATTGGCTCCGAGTTCATCGAGCAGGCGGACGGCGGCTTCTGCGGTGCCGCCGGTGGCGAGCAAGTCGTCCACCAGCAGGACTGACTCGCCCGGTTGGACGGCGTCTTCGTGGAGTTCTACGACGGATTCCCCATATTCAAGGGAGTAGGAAGTTTGCCGGGTTTTCCAGGGGAGTTTGCCTTTTTTGCGCACTGGGACGAAGCCTGCGCCAAGGCGGTCTGCGACGGCGGCGGCAAAGATGAATCCGCGCGCGTCGATCCCGACGACCTTGTCGATTTTTGCGCCGCCTGCGGTGTCGCAGAGGAGGGAGATGGATTGGCGGAAGAGCGCCGCGTCTGAGAGGATGGGGGTGATGTCTTTGAAGATGATTCCCGGCTGGGGGAAATCGACAATATCACGGATGGCGGCGCGGAGTGAGGCGGACATTTCACGGGGAGTCTAGGGGCTGGGACTTGATTTTGGAACTCTCAAATCCAAGGGACTTGGCGGATGGCTGCGGTGGCTTTAGGAAATGGCAAACAGGGCGCGGAGCTCGGCTGGGTGATCGACGCATTGGTCCGCGCCGGCGGCGAGCAGGCGGTCGCGGTCGTGGAAGCCCCAAGTGACGGCGATGGCGCGCATTCCTGCGTTTTTCGCGGTCTCGATGTCGATGGTGGAGTCGCCGATGATGGTGAGGTTTTCCGGTGGGATTCCGAGTTCGCGCGCAATTTCCCATGCGCCGTGGGGTGCGGGTTTGTGGGCGATGCCGGGGCGTTGGCCAAGCATGCAGGCGAAGCGGGTGCTGGGAAATAGCTGCGCGACGATCGCGGTGGTGAAGGGCTGCGGCTTGTTGGAGAGGACGGCAAGCGGGCAGCCGCAGTTTTGGAGATGGTCGAGCAAATCGGCAATTCCCGGGTAGATGGAGGTGCCGGTGGGCCAGGTGAGCGCGTAGTCGGACTTGAAGGCGGCTTCGATTTGGTCGATTTCCAGGGCGCTTGTGTCCGCAGGGGTGGCGCGCTCGATCAGGATGCGGGAGCCGTCGCCGATGAAGTTCCGGACGGCCGCGTGAGGGTGGGTGGGAAGATTGGCGAGGGTGAGCGCGTGGTTCAGCGAGGCGGCGATGCCTTCCAGAGAATTCACGAGTGTTCCATCAAGGTCAAAAATAAGGCCGCGTTGCACGGCAGAAGCTTGGCGGCTTGGCGGGCGATGGGAAGCGATTAAAATCCGATGAGGCTGACCAATTCGTGGTCGCTGAAGTCGTCGAGTTGGTCGAGTGCGGCGATGAGCGTTTCGGTTTCGGCGATTTCCTGGATCTCGGCGGCGTGGGATGTTTCGGCAAGTTTTGAGGAAATTTCCGGGCTTGGCGGGACGGTGGTCGATGCGACGAAGGCAAGGGCGACGGCGGCGGCGCAGGTGGCAAGTCCGGTGAGTGGTGCTGGGGAAAGCAGTCGTTCCCACCAGGCAGGAACGGGGTTTTCAAGGCGTGCGGCACGGGCGGTATCGGCGGCAAAGCGCTTGCTGGCTTGTGCTGGCGGGGCTTGATCCAAGAGTTTCCAAACGGCGTCGGACTCCCAGGAGTCATCGGGTGGCGGCGAGTTTTGATTCATGGAGGAGTGGGGAAATTGACGTTTGGGGGAACCCGCGGCGGCGTGAAAAGTTGCGGATTTATCATTTAAATCACGCGGTTTTTTAGGTCAGACACCGCGCTTGTCGCCCCAGAGCCGGATGTGGAGGCGGTCGCTGAAGCGAAATCCTCGGTCGCGACAGAGTGCCGCCAGCCATGGGGCACGGCGGTCAAGCTCTGCGCTGGTGCGGCCTTCCGGCATGAGCAGGACGCGTGATGGTGAGATGCCATGTCGCGCACACAGCGTCTCAATTTCCGGGAGGTCGGCCATTTCTGAGAGCACGAACTTGAACCATGCCTTGGGTGATGAGGCGAAGAAGTCGAGGCTGGCGGGGTGGAGGCGGAGATTTTCCGGCATGCCTGAGTTGGCGAGCTTGGGCGAGACGTTGAATTGGTCGCAGGCGGCGTGGAAATCCGGCGATGGCAGGCGTGTTCCGTTGGTCTCAATTTCGAAAAGATGCTCGGGCTGCTGGCTGCGGATCTGTGCGATCATTTCGAGCAATTCTGCTTGTTGCAGGAGCGGCTCGCCACCGGTGATGACGGTGCGCGAGCACCGGAAGGCGAGAATCTGCGCGGCTGCGGCACAGGGCGAGATCTCCCAAGTGACCTCGGATTTCACATGTTTTGAGTGGCCGGGTAGCCCGTCCTTGACGTGAGCCCATGGGGTGCCCTCGAAATTCCACGTGTGGTCGGTATCGCACCAATGGCAGTGAAGATTGCAGCGGGAAGTGCGGATGAAGACGGCGGGTGCGCCGACCGAGACGCCCTCGCCTTGGATCGTGTGGAAAATTTCGGGGCCGTCGCCGAGTTTTGCGAGTTTCATGGACTGCCACTAGGAAGCATGGATGAACTCGGATGGACATTGATTTTTATCCGGTCTATGGATTTTTGCATGAGCATCATCACGGGGCGCGGAGATTCTGGAGACACAGATTTGTTGTTTGGAAAACGGATTGCGAAAACTTCGTTGCGCGTGGAGGCCTTGGGGAACGTGGATGAGCTCAATGCGGCGCTCGGAATGGCTCGGGCGGCGGCCCATGATGCGGAGTGGATCGAATTGATCGATGGAATTCAGTCGCGCTTGGTCGGTTTGATGGGGCAGTTGGCCTGTTTGCCAGAGGATGCTGGGCGCTATTTGGAAAAGCGCTACGCCGCTCTGAGCTCGGAGGATGTGGACTGGGTGGTGAAAGCCGCGCACCATTACGAGGCAAAGGGGGTGAAATTCACGGGCTGGGCGCGGCCGGGTGCCGAAGGCTCATTGGCGCGTGCGAGCTTGGACTTCGCCCGTGCCGTTGCCCGCCGCGCGGAGCGTAGTGTCTTGGTGCTCAATGAGTCCGGCGAGCCAGTTCCGGAGTGTGTCCGTCTATTTTTTAACCGTCTGTCCGACTTGTTGTGGATTCTCGCACGAGTGGATTCCAAGTGATCTTTAAAGTATTTTCAAAGATTTCAAAAAGGGGTTGCCAAGCGGCAAGCGAGTTCCTAGCTTCCGCGCTTCCAAGGGCAGGTGTCAGAGTGGTCGAATGAGCACGCTTGGAAAGCGTGTGTAGCAGCAATGTTACCGAGGGTTCGAATCCCTCCCTGTCCGCCATCTTGTTGACTCTGAGTTGGTTGTGCGTGATTCCTTGATTTCATAGGGATATTTGCGTTTGTGGTTTTGCCCGCCATTGCACGACTTCGCGCATTTTACGGGCCGTTTGTGTGGAATCCGTGTGGAATTTCGAGAAATTCTGTCGCGAATTCTGGCTGAATTTGAATCCCGACAGAATCA
>JBILPN010000581.1:0-2892 GCA_044373865.1 Luteolibacter sp.
AACATCGGGTAGCCGTCCTTGCGATTGACGGTGTAGATCTTGACTCTCGCGGGACCGGTTCCGATCTCCACGACACTGCTGCGTTTGCGTTTTCGGGTCATCGGACCCGGTCGCCGTGTCAAGTGTGCTGGAATTCTTTCTGGAATTCCTGTCGCGGTCCCTTCATCAGCGTCATAATCAACTGATTTTGAGTGACTTGGGGGATTGCTCTTTAACGATGGCGGAGAGGGTGGGATTTGAACCCACGGCAGCTGTTACACTGCGTCTGATTTCGAATCAGGTGCCATAGACCACTCGACCACCTCTCCTTGAGACCGGGCGGAAAGTGGCGGAGCGGTGGCGGCTTGTAAAGCTCACAATTGCACTCAATCCGGAAAAACAATTGCGCGGTTGCCGTCGATGATGGTTCGGTCATGGACATGAAAGCGAATTCCCTTGGCCAGGGCGATGCGTTCGCAGTGCCGACCAAGCCGAACGAGGTCGTTGGGGGTGTGAAAATGCTGCACGCGGTCCACTTCTTGCTCAATAATCGGCCCGGCGTCGAGATCGCCAGTGACGTAGTGGCAGGTGGCTCCGATCAATTTTACGCCGCGCGCGTATGCTTGCTTGTATGGATTCGCGCCAATGAAGGCCGGAAGAAAGCTGTGGTGAATGTTGATGATCCGTCCGGCAAACTCTTTGCAGAAATCATCCGGTAAAATCTGCATGAACCTTGCAAGAACAATGAGTTCGACATCTTGATCGAGGATCAGCTGGCGGATTTGAGCGAAGCCCAACTCGCGATCTTCGCCGTCCATGCTGATTTCGTGGAAAGGGAGGTTGGCACGCTCGGCGATGGGGCGGCAGTTGGGCCGATTGCCGATGATGGAGGTGATTTCAATGGGGAGCTCGTCGAGCTCTGCACGCCAGAGGATTTCGTTGAGGCAGTGGTCGGTTTTGGTGACGAGCACTGCGGTTTTCATGCGGTAGGGGAGGCGGCGGAAGTGCCAGTCCGCTTGAAGCGAGCGTCCCAGCGTGCCGAAGCCGTCGATGAAATCCTGGGCATCGACATCGAGATCCATGGTTTCAATTTCCAGGCGTGCGAAGAATTTCCCGCCGAGTTGATCCGAGAATTGCGCGAACTCGACGAGGTTGCCACGGTGGCTGGCGACGTAGTTGGCGATCTTGGCGACGATGCCGGGTTGGTCGAGGCAGCTGAGTTTGAGGATTAGTCCAGGGCGAGACATATTGCAAGAGGGTGAGCCAGTGCGAGGCGGGTCGTCAATCGCCGCGCGTGATCGCAGGGTGGAAACTAGGAGCTTGCGGGGCGCTTCGGTTAAAAAGCGGCCATTGGTCCGAGTGGTGTAAAAACGCGAGTGCGATTGCGGAGGAGAAAATCACGCCGATGAGAGCGGCGATCCAAGCCGCGTGGCGGGTGCGACGCGGCGCGGTGCGCTGGAGGCCTGAGCGGCGAGGGAGCGTGTTGGGGGTGGAGGGCAAGATTTTGGGCGGGGTGGCGCGCCGGATGCCGAGCTGCAAGGGGATTTGAGGCACCTCCTCGCTTGCGATTTCAGCCGTCCGTTCAGGAGTGGAAATCTGCGGAGGGGGAGGGCAGGGGGCATGTTGCCAACCGGCGAAGTCCGAATCGTCAGCAGCGAGAGCGAGATCCTGGTGACGGGCGACAGCACGGGAGTGCCCAGCGGTGGCGAGGAGCCGGGTGACTAGTGCTTCATCGACAAATCCCTGTTGCTCTGCCAAGTGCGACGGCTCGCCCTGGCGCAAGGATGGGATTTGAGTGATCGGAAGGCAGGCCATTGGGTGAGTCGGATTAGTGGTGGAATTTCAGGAAACGTCAATTTCCAAGTTTTCCGTAATAATCGCGCTTGTTAGTTTCTTGCATTCCTTAGGGTTGCAATGAGTGCGGATTTTGTGGAGAGTGCGGTTGAACTTCATGCCAAATTCAACTTCACAAGATGATAAGAACACGCAGGACGCGTTGCTGTTGGTTCGCTGCCCTTCCTGCCGCCAGCGATTCAAAGTGAGCGATGATTTGCGTGGTCGGATGGTGGAATGTGGTGCGTGTGAGCACCGCTTTCAGATTGAGGGAGGCGTGGTGATGCGCGGGCGCAAGGTGTATCCGGGGGAGCGCGCTGGTCCATTGTTGGACCGTTTTCAGCGGGTTCCCCACAGTGGCGCCGCCTTTGGTTTGGTTGGGCAGACGGTTTCCTATGGTCCGCCGCCCGATCCAGTCGAGTTGGAGACGGTGGCCCCGCAACGTGTGATTGCCGGAGCGGCAGGAGTTTTGGTGATGATTTTCGTTGCCCTGCTGTTGATGTTCGGAGCCAGCCGCGGTGGGGCTTTGGACGGGATGCCGATGGTCAATCGTTTCGCGTTGGCGGGCTTCACGAGTTTGATGGGGATGATTGCTTTGGTTTACGCCAATCCGAAAGCGCGGGCGAAGGCATTTTTGGTGTCATTGCTCTTGGGTTGCGGTGTGAGTTCCGTGCCAATTTTCTTTCAGGAAGGAGCGGTTGCCTTGGGGGCCGGTGCGGTGAAGACCGAGACACCGGAGGCCCGGCCATGGTTGGTGAAGAATGCGGATGAAAGTGAGATCGCCGTGTTGCGGGGCCGTATTGGCACCGGTCCATTGGAGGCGGAAATTACCCGTTTGGCCGGAGTGGATGGCCAAAACACCCGTGCGATTGGACTTTGGCTGCGTGGGCTGAGCAACAATCACAAGTATTTGGTGCGTGACTACATTCTGCGGGTGACCAAAGCGGATCCGGCTTCCCATGCGTATCCGCGGGATGGTGGCGATTACTTGTTCGTGGTGACGGGGATCACTCAGACCATGGACCAAATGGCCGAATTGGTGGCGCCCTTTGGCGAGATTGTTCAAAGTTACCCTGATCT
>JBILPN010000065.1:0-10126 GCA_044373865.1 Luteolibacter sp.
TAACGGATCAATGGTTCTAGCAATTCGACGGCCGCCTGAGGATCTGTGGCGAGCATGGGAGCGTGGCGGGTCTCGTGTTCGTGGACGTTGGACTTGAGGATCGGGTCCTCCATTCCGAACTTAGGCGTTGGCCATTTCAGACCGTTTTCCGCAAGGATTTCGGCAGCTTGGAGAAACCAGGCTGGAAGTTTGCCATCGGCAGTGATCCCACCGTGTGTTTCAATCACTTCCGGCCCGCAGAGTTTGAGGAGATAGGCGGGGAGATTGGGAACAGAGTCCAAGGCGGCCAAATGCAAGGGCCTTGATGCGGCGGATTGTGCAGAGTGGGACGCGGTTTGTGAGGTAGGGTGATTGATTGTTAGGTAAAGGGCGGAGATGCACGCGGCGCTGCTTAGGAGAATTCCGATGAGCAAGTGATGACGATTTTGCATTGGGCGGCGCATGGAATCATCAAGGCGTGGGCGGCGGCTCGACTTTGCTTTGAATGAAGCCTGCGGGGTGGCGGCCGACCGGGTCGGATAGTCTGAAACGGCGGTATTGATAGTTCGCAGGCAGAGGTGGCAGCGTGGTTTCCGGAGGGAGTGGTGTGAGCTCGACTGGAATGGCCGTGCCGCTGAGATCTGCACTGCCCGTCACGGTGTACTGGATACCGTCCGCCATGGCCGTCGGGGCAGGGGCGGGGCCGAAGTGGGCCCCGGCACGCACCGGCAGGGTGAGGGTGAAATGTTCATGGCCAGTCTCCGAATCACGAAGCATTCGGGGGTGAATGCCGGGAAAAATTCCGGCATTTCCGGGATCGCTGCCATAGGCGAATTCCTCGAAATTCGTGTAAGCATCGCCATCGGGATTGGCGGATTTGCTGCGGTCATCGCCCGTGATGAGCGGGTATTGCTCCATGAAATTCGCGAATGCATCCGTCCCGGCATAGTGAAGTTGGAGCGTGTTGCCAAGGCGTGAGACACTCCATGTCCCTGGTCCGGCCGTGAAACCGGTGGTGTCGAGCACGAGTTGGGCGGGATCGTTTACGATTCCGCCTTCAGCTTCCGCGATGATGAAGGTCCGGTCCACGTCGCGGAAATTTGCAGGTGCCTGGCCGGTGATGGCAAGTGTCACGGGTGAGGTCGCGAAATTGAGAGCGCCGCCGAGTTTTAGCAGATTCATGCCGTTCCAGTCAGAGATTACCCACTGATAGCGCGATCCGGATTCGAGTGTTAGGTCACCGGAAATTTCGAGCGTGCCGCCGCCTGATGCAGGTTTCAGAGCACCCGCACAGAGCACGGATCCGCCGTAACGACCGTGCCCGCCAAGGCTTGCTTGTGAGGAAACGTTGAGCTGTCCGCTGCTGTTGCGGAAGTCTCCGTCCAACTCGAGGGCACCTTCGCTAACCGTGACTGTCCCGCTCAGGGAAGTCGCTGGACCGGCGAACCCGAGGGTGAGGTCGCCAGTTCCGGATTTGACCAAGCTGCCCGCTCCCGTGATGAGGCCATTCCATTGCAAGGTTTGCCCGTTAGCCACCTCGATGCGCGCGATTTTCCCGCCTTCGATCAAAATTTCGCGTTGGCTTGCCATGCTTGAACCAACGTGGAGTGTGCCGCCTTGCGCGAAATTCAGGCCATTGGATGCCGCGCCAAGCGCGCCGTCCGACGCGACGTCGAGTCGCATTGAAGAGGAGATCCATTTCACGCCGCCCTCGAAGGAATTGGCAGAATTCCCTAAGGTGAGCGTGCCAGCGCCGTTGAGATTGAGTCCATGATCGGCGGCTCCTGATAGCAGGCCGGTGATCGTTAGGTCGCGCTGGAGGTAAATGTCCCTGACGTTATCCGGCCCCATCGAAAGCGTGACTGGTCCGGTAATTTCCAAGGGACCGGAAGCGATTCCTGCGACTTGCTGATTGCCGATGATCCAGCGGATTGTCCTGACGTCGAAAGCGTTCGGCACGGAAATCAGCGTTCCAGCGTCGCCGCTCGCGGCCGTGAGCCAGCGTTGCGCGCGTTGCGTATTGGTGCCGATCTGCACGATGGAGGAACCGAAGGCCCCGCCGTGGGTGAAGCCGAGCCTCTGCGCGGATGCGAGAATGGTGCGGCCGCCATGGGTGTTGCTTCCTTCTAGCAGCAATGTTCCGGAGCTGCTCGGGCCGTGCAGGCTGAAGCCGTTAGCCCCGGTGATATCACTGGCGATGGTCGCCGTCACGTTGCTGGAGAGTTCGACAAATGGGTCCGTGCCATCGAACTCAAGATTTCCCTCATCGAGACGATAGCCGGTGGTCTCGAAGTGCAGTGAGTGGGTCCGCTTGATTCCTTCCAGTGTCACCGTTCCGGCGGTGCCACCGAAAACCGCGCGGTCCGAACCGTTGCTGATCGTTGGCCAGAAGGCCTGTCCGCCATGGATCGCATCCCACCAACCGGGGCGCGGATGGGACCAATTCGCGCTTCCACCCTGGGCTTCCGTGGCGGCTGGGTCGGTGTCCCAGCGGAGTTGCACCCCGCCTTCGCCGCCCGCGTAGGGATCGCGTCCCAAGGTGGTTTCGAGCGCGTCGCTCATTCCATCTCCATCCGAATCAAGGTCAAACAAGTTGGAAATCCCGTCGCCATCGATGTCCGCAATTCCCTCGACGATGTCGGAAATCCCATCGCCATCCATGTCGCCATTCGAGGCACGGATCCAGTCGATTTCCCAAGTGGCGTTGGCCACCGAAATGGGGTCGATGCGGAGGCTCTTGCTGGTCTGGCCCGGCCACTTGGCGTGGGCCTCGAGATTGAAAACGACGATTTGCCAGGAATTCGCAAGTTCGTAAGTGCGGCCGATCCTGCGCGCGCTGCTGCTTCCGGGTTCCGCTAGGGTTCCGAAGAAAAGCTCGACGTTGCCCGCGTTTGAAGCGCGCATTTTCAGGACGATTTGTTTCACCTGATCGGTTTTGAAATGCACGGTGCTGTTCGTGAAATTGGGATCAGAGGTGCTTGTGGTGCCGCTCAGGCTGCCTCCTGCAACTTGCCAGCCGGATAGATTTCCACTCGCGTGCCAGCCCTGCGACTCTCCATCGGTCGTGAAATGAAATGCCATGTCGCCTGCATCGTAGGGTAGGCGGCCGTTCAGGCGTTCCTCGCCGTCCTCCATCAAATCGCCGTCGGAATCCCGGTCTCTGCTGTTGGGCAAGCCGTCGCCATCCGCATCACCGAAGCCTTCTATCAAATCGTTGATCCCATCGCCATCGCTATCCAGTGAATCATCGAGGATGCGGATCCAGTCAATTTCGAAAGTTCCGGCGACAGCGACCGGATCGAGACGCAGGCTTTTGATGATGCCGTTCCACTCGGCGTGTTCCATCAGAGGGAATTCGATGATCTGCCAGTTGCCCCCGCCGCTGTATGGCAGTTGGATCTGCCGTGCTGCGCCGAAGCTTTCGCCATCTCTTGCCCAGAAGAGATCGACCGCATCGTTGACCGATGACTTCATGCGGATGGCCAGTCGATCCACCGATGCAGCGGCGATTTTGAAGCCATGATTCTCGATCTTGGAGTCGCCGGTGGAGCTGCCGATCAAGTTGCCGCCGGAAACGATGGCGGAGTTGATCGCGCTGAAACTGTCCCATTTTTCGAAGTTGGAGTTGTTGGAAAATTCCGCGCCGAGATCCACATGGCTGCTTGGATTTCGACTGATGGAAATTTCCTCGCTGTCATTCAAGCCGTCGCCGTCCGAATCGAGTCCGCTGCCAATGACGCCGCCGGTCCACTGAAGCGTGATGGTTTGGCTTTTGCCGGTGGCGACAGGCCTTACATAGATGTCGCCGCCGGGCTGGATGAAATAGCCCGAGTTGCTTGCAGCCTCAAGGCTGGCGAGTGAAGTGTGGGAGGTGGCGGAGTGGCCGCTAACCGTGGCGCCAGTCAGCGCGCCGAAGCCAGTGAACCTCGCGGTCACCGTGTCGCCCGCGGCGGCGTCGTCGAGCCGGAACGTGACTCTTTTCGCAAGGGGCAGATTGGTATAGCTATAGCTGTAGAGAAATCCCTCGTTGACGATCAGTGGAAGTTGGTGGTGCTCGTTGTAGCCATTGATGTAGAGCAGCGAGGCGGTCGCGGTGCCTGGCTTGGTGCGGGTGACCGCAACGTTTGGTCGGGGCCGGTCCGGATTGTCCTCCACCGCCAGAGCGAATTTGTGGTCGCTGCGATACATTCGGTTCCAGTTAGGTGGCTGATATTCGTCGCCAACGCGCAGGAAAGGGTGGTTAGAAACGATCGAGGTGTTGGCTTTTCCGGAAAGTGATCCATCGAGATCCCGCAGGACGATCGACCAGAAGCGCGGGTGGGCAGGGTGGTTCGCATGGGCGTCTGGGGGTTGTGCGATGTCGAAATTGGTCATGTCCGCGCGGACGGTGCCGACGTGATCGGTGGTGATGCCATGGAACTTGTGATTGACGTGTTTGGTGGCGGCACCGGTGTTCTGGATGAAATTCGCATTGGACGCGTTCCAGCCGACGAAGTGACAATTCTGGACCGTGCCAGCGCCGTCGTAAGCGCGGTAGAGCATTCGGTTTCCGCTCAACAGTCCCTCGTCCGAGTTGGCGACGAACACCGATTCCTCGACGATGTTATAAGTCGCGAGCATCAGTGCGGTGCGGTTGTCCACGAAGACATTGTTTCGGTAGATCACATTGTCCTGCGGTCCGCCACTGCCGATGCCAGCGTAGATGGCGGTGTCATTTGCATACCACGTGCAGTTTTCCATCACGTGGGGAGTCGCGTTGTTCCAGCCCGCATTGATGACGATCGCGTGGGTCTGGGAAATCTGGTCGAAGATATCAAAGCCATTCATGCAACTGTGCGCGGAGTTTCCGGAAAACGTGCCGAGCGGTTGTTGGTGCGGTTTGAGTCCGGTGTAGTAGGGCAGGTTCTTGGATGGAACGAGCGGCGAAGTCGGCATGATGAACCAAAATCCGGTGCCCTGTGTGCCGGCGGCGACGTTGTCCTCGAATCGATTATTCGGGTTGGTGATCCAATAGCTTGAAGGGCTGCGGTTCTGGACCTCGTTGTGAGAGTTGTCAGAAGGAGTGATTTCCTCCCCGGCGAGCGGGCGCTTGGTCAGCAGCACGACGTTTTTCCGTAGCACATTGTGTTGCTCCGCACCGTCTTCCAGAAAGACTCCATGGCCGATGTGATCGTAACAGAAATTGTTCTCCACGGTGGCGAAGTCGGTGCCATGGATGGTGATGGCTCGGTTGAAGGAATGGTGGATCGAGCTGTCGCTGAAATACTGGCCAGCACCCTGATCGATGCAGAGGTGCCAGTGGAAAGGGTAGCGTCCGAGCAGGCTTTTTTGTCCGGTTCGTGTGATTTCCACGCCTTTGATTCGGGCGATGCCGGCGGGGTGGGTGACCGAGTTCATGGTCATCGGGCCGTGGATCATCACATGGGCTCCGAAGCCGGCGTTTGCATGGCCGGGAGTCACGGAGTCGGTGGCTCCCTGGATGAGAATGTTGCGTGTCAGCAGTCCGACTTCAGCGCGCAGATCCGCAGTCCACACCTTGCCATCCACGGCACGGGTGTAGCTCTTGATTTTTCCGGAGTGGGGAAATTCTAACGAAGTCGTGAGGTGCACGGTGCGGCCATCTGCGCTGACGTGATCGATCTGCCTTTTCTCCGCCTCATTCCAGTTGCTGCGACTGGAGGCGATCACGATGAAATCGCCGGCCCGCCAATCGACCGGTTCCGCGATGTGGATCGAGGTCGCTCCAGCCGTTGCGGAGGAGCCCAAGCGCGTCCACTCGACACGGTCCGCGGCATGCAGTGAGATCGTTCCGCCCATCATTGCCACCAGACCGCGCGCGCCCATGCTGTGCGCGTGGTTCGCGGGTTGATATTCCTCGCTGCGGTCGCCCTTGAGCGTGAGTGCGAAATTTTGGGTGAAGCGATTCTCGTCCGTGCCAGCGAGCAACTGTGCGCCCATGCCCTCCACGATCAGAGAGTCACAAGTTAGAGCGAGGTCCATCGGGGCGATGTGCAGTTGCCCGCGAACCAGTAGGTTGCCGCACTCGGCATTCTGATCGAGTGTCACGGTGGTTCCCGGAGAAATGGTGAGATCCGCCTCCGCTCCAGTGGGCATGGATCCGCCCCAAGTCGCGGGATCGCTCCAAGCGCCTGATTGGACTGAGACATTGCCCGCGTGTGCTGTTGCAATCATCCAGAGTCCGGTTAGAACTGCGATGGAGTTGGCGGAAAGACCGACTCGTCGCGAGCGACTGGTCTTCGCCATGGGAGGTCGCATCGCGGTGGTGAATTCGAGCAAAATTTGGTTCTCCTCAGGTGCGGTCGTGATTTAGATACGTGAAAATGCGTTCAGCACAAGGTTGCCTTGACTAGCAAACGGGTCAATCATCCGGAGGGATGATCTTTTTGTAAGGTAGGATGATGCGAGGCGTCCCCTCGGCAAGCTCTCGTCACACGCCAAGTGGTCGCTGCGAATGGTTCTGCTTCGCAATCGATTATACGTGAAAAAAATCGCTTGACCGATCATATCAGCGCTTGAAGGTCTGCGGACGAGTGTTTCCAGCCGCTTCTAAATCCCATGTTAATTTCCTGCCCACACTGCAAGACCGACCTCGACGTCACGCCGGAGCTCTCTGGCCAAACCGTGCAATGCCCAGCCTGCCAAGGCCGCTTGCAAGTTCCAAAATTTGATGGGAAATCTGATAGCGCGCAGTCCGCCCGCCCGCAGCGCAAAGGTTGGGATGAAAAAGACCATGCCAATGTGAACTTCGGCTTGAGCCTCCTCATCGGGCTTGGCATCACGGCCGTGGTGCTGCTCATGATGGTGCCGATCCGCGAAGCACGCCTTGGTGCCATCTTCCTGGATCGGGGATGGGTGAACTACGCGGAAACTTTCCTCTTCGTCTGGGGCATGACCATTCTCGTCATGAAATGGCGGAAAAATCAGCACCAAGCCCAAGCCGCGCTGCTCGACCTCTTCCCCGCACGCTTGGGCCGGGAAATCGACAGTTCCAATGTTGGAGGCTTCATTGACAACATCTACAAAGTTCCGCTTTCCCTGCGTGACAGCATCATCGTCAACCGCATTCGCAAGGCGCTCGAACTCTTCGAATCCCGTGTTGATAACGGCGAAGTCGCTGCATTCCTTGCCACCCAGTCCGACCTTGATGCGAATCGTTCCTCAGGTTCCTACTCCTTGCTCAAAGTCTTCTTGTGGGCGATTCCCATCCTCGGCTTCATCGGCACCGTCCAAGGACTTTCCACCGCAGTGAGCTCACTGGCGATGGGAGACAACGCTGATCCCGAAGCGCTCAAGGCGTCAATCAACAGTCTAACTGGAGGTCTCGGGATCGCCTTTGACACCACCTTGCTAGGTTTGATTCTCAGCATGCTCATGAGCTTTCCCATGGCGGCGGTGCAGAAGAAAGAAGATGAGACGCTCACCATCATCGAGACCTTTTGCACCGAGAAACTTCTGCCCAAGCTCAACGACAGCCGCAAAGCCTCGACGGGCAGCCTGCTGGATCAAGCGGAGAGCATCCCGCAGCTTGTCGATTCTCTGGCCCGTGCTCACGAGACATTTCTGGTCAATCTCAATGAGTCCACCCGCATGCTGCGTGATACGGGACAAATTCTCCAAGTGCGCTTGGATGCGCACCAGCAATTCGTTGAAAGTTCATTCTCCAATGCGTTATCCAAGTTAACGGAAACTAGCAGCGAGGTCTTCATCAAGTCGCATGGCGAACTCAACCGCAGCTTTGAGAGCATTGCGACAGGCATTGATCTGATCAATCACGCCCTGCGTGATCTTGGTGAAAACAAGATTCCCAATGACCTGAAGAAAAAGCGCGGTTTTTTCAGGCGCTAACCCACCTTCACGATCGTGGCAAAGCGTCGGAAAAACAGTGAGGGCGGAGTTTCCCTCTTTCCCTTCATGAGCATCCTGGCATGTCTCATTGGGATTCTAACTCTCATGATCAGCGTGACCATGCAGGTCAACCAAATGCAGCGCGAGGATCAGAGTGAGGAAGAAATGGCGCGTGCCCTTGCTAACCGCGATCTCAAAAAGAAGGTGGAAGTCCTCTCCAAGGAAATTGCGAAACTTGAGGAAAAGCTCCAAAAAGAAAAATCCAGTTCGGCCGAGATGGTGAAGTTAGATGAGCGGAAAATCGTTCTGAAAATGAAGTTGGAAGAGCTTGAGAAGGCCAAGAATCCAGACGAAACGGATGCAGCGCTTCAAAAAATCGTGGAGAACCTGAAGCTGGAAACCGCCTCGCTGAAGCAAGAGCGTCCGGCTTTGCAAAAGAAACTCGAAGCGCTCCAAGCCGAGCTAAAAAAGCGCAAAGACCCGCCGAAGCTGGTTGAGTCCGTGATCATCCGTCCGGGCGGTGTCGGCTCGCGCGAGGCGAAGAACTTATTCTTTGTCGAATGCACCTCCACTGGAATTGTTGTGTTAGGCAAGGACGGTCCAGGCAAACCGATTTCCAGCGCGGCCATTGAGACCAACGAGGAATACGCAAATTTCTTGAGTCAGGTGAAGCGCACGCGCGACTCGATGATCTTGTTTTTGATTCGCAAATCCGGTAACGAGTCCTACCTCTGGGCGGCAGGACTCGCCGAGGGCCAGTATCAGGTGAATACGGGCAAACTTCCTGTTCCCAACGAAGGGAAAATCGACATCTCACTATTCAATCGTTAGACTCGTGGCGCGTAGATCCAAATCAGACTCAGAGGGTGGAATCAATCTGGATTCCCTCATGGACGCGCTCACCAACGTGGTGGCGGTTCTCATTCTTGTGCTCTTGTTGGTGCAGGCGGACGTGACGCGCAAGGTTGAGCAGTTTCTTGAAGACCTCCAGCCAGCCAGTCAAGAGCAGGTCGAGCAAGCGCGCAAACAACTGGAAGATGCGGTGGCCAAGAAGGAGTCCATCGACCGCAAACTGCTTGAAGATGCGCCCACGCCCGAGAAAGTCGCGGAAGAGAAGCAACTTGTGTTAGCCTTGGAAAAGGACCTTGGGAAAAATGACGAGCTGTTAGCGGAGCTGAAGCAGCTCAAAGAGCTTGAAGTAAAAGCCCGTAAAGAGCGGGATTCTGAGAATGAGGCGACCCTGCGGATTCAAGAGGAGATTGCCAAACTCGAAGCATTGTTGGATCAGACACCCGTGCTTCAGGATTTGGCACCGACAGAAGTGACGATTCCGAACAGTCGGCCGATTCCGCCGAAAGCGGTGGTTTATCATGCCATCGCCATCAAGGATCGCGTTCACATGATTGATCCGCATGCGCCGCTGAAGCTATTTGAAGATGAGTTCAAGAAGTACAAACGCGATTGGCTCGTGGAGCGGATCAAGCGTCAAGGTTCGGACCGCTACATCTATGATTCGCGAAAGATTGCCGCGCACTTTAAGAACTTTGATTTCAGGAACACACGTGGGCAGAAAGTTGAAGTTTTGGTCAACCCGGTGAGCACCCAAGTTCAGCTTGCCATCACCCCGGATTTGGTGAAAGGCGGCACAGCCATTGATGACTTGGAAAAGCCAGGCACGGATTTTTCGAAGACTGCGGGATTGCTCATGGGAGACCTTCGATCGGTGCTGTTATTTCATGTGAATCCGGATTCATTCAACGCCTATCTCAAAGCCAGGCGTTTGATTGACAAGACCAAGGTTTCAGCCGGATGGCAGGTTTCTGGGGCAACCAGTCACCGCATTGTCATTCCGGATCTCGAAGTTGAGCGGCTTGAGACGCCGCCACCGGCACCGCCTGCACCCAAGCCAAAACGTCCGCAGCCGATTGGTCCCAAGTTGGACTGAAGAGCTTTGCCACGGCGATCAAGCTAGGGAGAGGCAAAAATAATTTGCACATCTTTATATTTCGGGCTTGTACACCATATCTAGTGGTTACAGCATGCTCGGATGCCTCGCAATCCTAACAAAACCGACTGGTCCCGCGGCCTGCCCGCTTGCATTGCCTCATTCTCTGTCATCGAAGATCCGCGCACGGGCGGCAACAAACTTCATCATTTCGGCGAAGTTCTCTTCATGGCCGTGAGCGCCATGCTTTGCGGCATGAACTGCTTTTCCGACATTGAGGACTTCTGCGACCTCCAGATCGACTGGTTGCACAAATGGATCAAAATGCCCAATGGC
>JBILPN010000582.1:0-2889 GCA_044373865.1 Luteolibacter sp.
ACTTCCGCGTTTCTGACAAAACCGGAAGCGTCGAGCGGTTGGGGCAGGATCGGCAGCGGCATCGGCGAGTTCAGGATCGTGCCGGCGGTGACCGGATAGGAAAACCGGTAGGCGGGGTTTTCACGCAGCACTTCATAGACCGAGATGGCGGGGCGGTTGTCGGCGGGATCGGTATATTGAATCAAGACCCGTGGCAGGGAGGTGAAGGTGGTGCCAACGCCGGTGCCGGTGATTAGATTCAAGTCATCGCGCAGGGCATAGCCGACGCCGCTCTGGATCAAAGCGTGTTCCTCGTTGGGGTTGTAGCCGGCTTTGGATGGGTCGGGCTGGTTGTAAACCGTGCCCGCGGAGACGGCGGAAAGCAGGCTGTCGGTTCCGAAATTCGAGGCCATGATGATCTGCTGGGCCAGAGGCTCGCTGATCGTCACGTTATCGATTCCGAATGCTTCATCCGAAGGAGCTTGGTCAAGGGTGGAGGCAAAACCCAGTGCGATGGAAGCCGGGGGCACGCCACCGGTGGAGGTCGCCCTGATGACGACATCGAAACTTTGATCCTTCCAGCCGGTGTTGCCATAAAGATTGATATAAGAACCTGGCACCGGTTTCATGGACCAATCGTATTGGATAAATCCAAAGCTGGAGGTGCCGGTGAGAGTGGTGGTTTTCTCGTTAAGATTGAACGCCTGTTGGAGCACGACATTGCCGTTGACCAAGACCTTGAAATTTTCACCATCCCACGAGTCGAGCCGATGGAAGGTGAAGGAAATCGTGGTGATATTTCCATCGCTGGCCCCGGTGGAGAAGGTCTTTGAGGTGGATGGTGAAGCGCCTGCACCGTAGGGTCCGTTATAGAGTCCGGTGATCCCGAGCAAGGTGTTGGTGGTGTTGCTCGACCAGCCGACTGAACCGGCGTCGAAGTTCTCCGCCACCTCCGGCGAGGTCCGATAGGCCACCGAGTAGCGGCCGATCTTCGAGGGCACATAAAAGTCGGAGAACTCCGAGCTCGGTGCCTGGATTTTCTTGAACCACCAAACCGCGAGCTGGTTGGCAGATCCGGGCAGCGCGTTGACCGGGATGATGGCGCCTTTTTCCGCCGCGGCGACGCCCTGCGCGAACGGGTCGATGTAGGCCGTGGGCGAATACGAAGTGCCCTTAGAAACGAAACCAGCCAGCGTATAGTCCGAGGACGGCGGGTTGATGCGCTCTCCGACGTAAGCCGCACCGGTTAGCGCGGCACCGCCATCGCCTTCCTGATAGTCGCTGCGGTCTTCCGCCTGGGTGATCAGCCGGACATACCAGATGCCGCCGTTGTCGCCAGTGAACTTCAACAGCGAGCGGTTTTGCTGATCCACAGTGACTCCGAGTCCAACGATCAAGCGCTGGCTAACGGTATCAATCACCGACTCGGCACCATAGGGATCATCCTGATAGATAATCTTGGGGATTTTCCCGTCTTCAAATTTCAGGCCGGTCCCGGTGTCGGTGGAACTGCCGCCTTGGGCGACGGTGGACGAGGCGAACTCAGTCACATCACCGGGCCAGGCCTGGAGGTATTTGTTAAGATATTTCGGCCAATCAATCGACAGTCCGGGAGAGGTTCCCGCGGTGAGGGAAATTTCCGCGTCATGGTTCTCAAGCCAGTAGAAGGAAACCCGGTCCTCGATGGCATTTTCCCGCTCTGCATAGTAGGCAAGGCTGCCGTCCGGCCGCGGATTGGAGCCATAGTAGGCGACATCCGTGGTGGACCCCGTGGTGACCGGCACCGCTTTCAGATTCTCATCCGGCTGCGGCCGGATCTCATTTCCGAGGTAGGTGGTGATGGTTTTCGGGACCGCGGCCTGCTCGACGCTGACGATGTCGGCGCCGAGGAATTCATGGGTGCCGTCATCGCGCAGCGCACCGAGATATTCCACGAGGATGCGGCCGACCTGATTGTAGGCATGAAGCTCGCCGATGCCATTGGACTTCTCATACCAAAGGGTGCGCAGGATTTGGGTGGCGTCGGAGTTGGGATCGGCAGCGGAACTGCCCACCACCACATATTCGCTGGCGACCGTCTCGGGGAAGACGTTGCTGTAAATGGGATTGACGGTGACGATGCGGCCGGAGGGAATCGTGACCCGCGGGCCGTTATAACTTTTTTCCGTCCAGAAAATCGTCCGCACCGGGGTGGATGTCGCGGAGGAGACATTGAATCGCTCCTTGTAGAAGATATAGCTGTTGCTGGTAGAATCCGGCAGGCTGGAGCGCCAGGTCACCTCCACGGTTCCGGGCGTGTTGGCAAACACGACTTTGGCGTGCGGGCTGTAATAATAGGTGGGAAGCACTCCCGCCGCCAGAGGTGCGATTACCGCGGATTCGCCAGTGCGAGCGTCAGTGGCAGGCGCGCCGCTTGGGTTGGTGAGGACCTCGCCCGCGACCACCGGTTCGGCCCGCCAAAAGGTGTTAGGCGAGGAAACCGGAACGGAAGTGCCGCTGGAATTGATATAGGCCACGGGCGGGATGATTTGGTCGCCGTAGAAATAGCGCGGCACTCCGGAGGCGAAGCTGGTGCCCACACTGGCGAGGCTCAACTTGATGCCAGTGCTGCTTTTTGGATAGCCCGATGTGATCGGTCCGGCGCTGGCGCTCGACTCGACCACGTTGGAATACTGCGGCGTGATGGTCGGGTCGCCGGTCGGCGTCCCGTTAGGACCCACAGGCGCGATTTTCCCGGTGTTAGTCGCGGGGATGCGCTGGCTAAGGCGATTGTAAACCCCGCTCTTCATCTCATACTGCGCCAGCAGACTGGAGCAGCCCCCGAGCCCGATCAGCAAGCACGCGGCGAGGCGCCGCAGCCGGGTTTTTGCCATTGAATCACCTGAAATCCAGTTCATGGGAAATTGCGTT
>JBILPN010000583.1:0-2888 GCA_044373865.1 Luteolibacter sp.
GCAATGGCTGCGGTGAGCATTCCGAGTGCCGCCGCGGCGGGCAGCAATGTTGAGAAAGACCGTTTCATGTTTGTGTGATAGTTTTGTTTCGATTCGCAAGGCACCAGCAGATCACGGCCACCCCGCTGAGAGCGGCTGCGGTATGGAAAAATACGGTGCTGTTTTGGCTGGCAGATGGAAGATAGAAAAACGCGAGCGCGGTGACCGCAGCGCCCAGATTGCCAGCCATGTTCATGGTGCCGCTGACGGCTCCTGCTTGTTTGCCGCCGATGTCGATGCAGAAGGACCACGAGGGCGCGAGCGTCATATCCGCTCCGAAGATGGCCACGCTGAGCCAAAAGATCGCACCTCCTGCGGTGGCCTGGTCGCTGCTCATGATCATGCCGAGCGCGGCAAGCAGGAAGCCGTTGATGGCAGGTAGTTTTCTGGAGATGGATGATAGATCTCTGCGATAGAGGGCATCAACCAAGCATCCCGAAAAGATATTTCCCGCAGCACCGGCAAGCAGTGGAATCATCGCATAGAATCCGGCATCGACTGCAGTCAGATCGTATTTCGCCTTCACGTAGGGATACAGCCAGGTGAGGCTGAAGAAAAAGGTGAAGTTGCTTGCGAAGTATTGCACCATCATCAGCCAGAGATTGCCCGAGGTGAGGAGTGCCATGGCGCTGGCGGGGGGCTCGTTGACAGCAGCCAAAGAGGCGGCGGTGGACTGCTGTCGGCTTGAGAGAATGTGCTCGAGTTCCTGTTTTGAAAGCGATGGATGGTCCGCAGGTTCATCCCGGAACCATCGCCACCAAATGAACGCCCAGACGAAGCCAAACCCCATCAGAACCGCGAAACTGAGTTTCCAACCTATCAAGTGGATCATCCAAGCGACTCCGGGCATGGCAAGCGCAGCCCCGAATCGCGACCCGGAAAAATTGATTCCTTTCACGAGGCCTCGCTCAGGTACGGGGACCCATGAATACACCACTTTGGCCATCCCGGGAAAGGCCCCTGCTTCGCCCGCACCAAAAAGGAAACGGATCACGAGCAGGCTGATGAGATTCCACGCAACTGCGGTCAGGCCGGTAAAGATCGACCAAATGGTCACCACCGATGCAAGGACGATGCGGGCACCAAACCGGTCCGCCAACATGCCTCCCGGCGTTTGAAAGAGCGCATAACCAAATGCAAAAGCGGCGAGGACCCAGGCCCAGTGCTCGTTCGTCAGCCCCAGTTCGCGTGTGATATCCTCCTTGGCAAGCGAGATGCAGGTGCGGTCCACATAGAGCAGCAACGACAACAGGAAAGTGCCGGCGACCAGCATGAAGCGTTTTGGAATCATGTGGTTATTACTAGGTCGGAGTGTATACCTTCGATGGCGAAAGCGCGGCAAGGGCAGCCATCACCGCCTTCGATCTTCAACGGTGCGGCGACGAAGAAGACTTTCTCCTGCGTGAGAGCGTCGAGATTGGTGAGGCCCTCGACGATGGTGATATTGCCACCTAGCAGGATGTGATGGGTGCGTGTGAGCTCCTCAGCGTTGTTCACGTCAGCCACGGATGGTGGTTCCACGCCGAGGATGTTCACCTGATTGTCCACACACCAATGCGCGAGTTCATCGGAAATACGCGGGAGGTGATCTCGATAATGTTGCGGATCTTCGACATGCCGCGACCACCCGGTGCGCAGCAGGAGAGATTCACCGGGTTGAAATTTTGCCGCGATTTCACCAAGATGAGAAATGGAGATGAGAGTTCTGTCAGCGATGCCATCCAGATTCACCACCCATGCACTGCCCATGCAGCGTGAGAGAGGCGTCGTATCAATGGTGCCCGGCCCGGCGGCGAAGTGCGTCTGCGCATCCATGTGGGTGCCGGCATGCGAGTAGAGATGCAGCGTCCGCGCATTCCAACCGTCCCGCTCCAGCGTCCGGGATTGATCCCAAGCGACACCGCGCATGCCGGGTCGCATCGTCAAGGTGAGGTCGATGATCCGGCTCATAGTGCGGCGATGATGAGGTCGGTGATCCCCGAGGTGGTTAGTTTCCCACCCATGTCTGGTGTGCGGTTCGAGGGATCGTCGAAAACGCGCTGCACGGCATTTTGGATCCGATGGGCGGCGGCGAGGGTCTGTTCGAGTGCTAACCATTCCAGCATCATCACGGCGGAGAGAATCATCGCGATGGGATTGGCAATGCCCTTGCCCGCGATGTCCGGCGCGGTGCCATGTGATGGCTGGAACACCGCGCATTTCTCACCGATGTCGCCCGAAGGCGCCATGCCCATGCCGCCGACGAGTCCGCCGGCAAGATCGCTCAAGATATCACCAAACATGTTTTCCGTTACGATCACATCGTATGCCTCGGGTTTGCGCACGAGGTAAAGCGCCATCGCGTCCACATAGACACGCTCCGTGGTCACATCGGGATACTGCTCGGCAATTTCATCGAAGATGCGGCGGAAGAATACCATCGAAGGCAGCACGTTGGCCTTGTCCACAAGCGTGCAATGTTTGCGGCGTTTTCGTGCCAACTCGAAGGCGAATCGGATGACACGCTCGCAGCCCGCCCGCGTGAGTCGCAGCACATCCCGCGCTTCGTCGCATGTCGGACTGGTGCTGAGGCGCGCCGAGAAAAGGCCTTCGGTGTTTTCACGGACAATCACGAAGTCAATTCCGCCCTTCTGATAGCCTTTGAGCGGCGTGTCGTTGCCATGATAGAGTTTGATCGGCCGCGGGCCCGCATATAGATCCAGCTTTTCCCTTAGATCTATCTGCGGAGTCATCTCTTTGCCGTCCGGCCAGCGCACGCTGGGCAGGCCCATCGCACCCAGCAGCACGGCGTCCGCCTTCGCGCACCCATCAAGTGCGGCCGCCGGAAGCGGATCTCCATTGCGCAGATA
>JBILPN010000066.1:0-10084 GCA_044373865.1 Luteolibacter sp.
GTTTTTCAAAGCCGCGGCGCTTTGAAATTTCCCCCCTCATCCCGGCGAAGTTTGGCCGAGATTTCTCCACCCGTCATGCGCATTTCCTTGATTCAACGGAGGCCACCCGCTTTTCTTCCGCCATGCGCGTTTTACTCACCACCTGCAGTTATCAAGACACCCCTGGTCCTCACCACGCTCTCATGGCCGCCCAAGGCTGGGACATCGTCCGCGAGCGCGGACCTCTCTCGGAAGCGCGCATGCTGGAACTTGCCGGGGATTTCGACGCATTTCTCTGTGGCGATGACGCCATCACTCGCGCGGTCATCGAGAAATCCCTGCCTCGCCTGAAAATCATCTCCAAGTATGGCATTGGCCTCGACAAAATCGACATCCCAACGACCAAGGAATTCAAAATCCCCGTCCTGTTCACTCCCGGTGTCAACCACGACGCCGTCGCGGAACACACGTTTTTGCTGATCCTTGCGATGGCAAAAAATTTCCCCTTCGCCATCGACAGCACGCGCGCCGGGCGCTGGGACCGCATCACTGGCAGCGAAATTTTCGGCAAACGCATCGGCATCATCGGCCTTGGACGCATCGGGCAACAAGTCGCACGCCGGGCAAAAGCCTTTGGCATGAGCGTCCACGGCTTCGATCAATACTGGCCTGAAGCCGTCGCAAATGAGCTGGAAATCACTCGCCATGAGTCACTTGACTCGATTTTTGACTCGGTGGACATCGTCAGCCCACACGCGAATCTCAACGCTGACACGCTTCACTGCATCAACACCGAGCGTCTGAACCGGCTTCCCGACGGCGCTTGGATCGTCAACACGGGCCGTGGCGAATTGATCGATCAAGACGCGATCATTGCCGCCTTGGACTCGGGCAAACTCGCCGGTTATGCCGCGGATGTCCTCGCCGAAGAACCGCCATCCGCAGACCACCCCTTGCTCCACCACCCGAAGGTCATCATCACCCCGCATGTGGGTTCACGGACATTCGAAAGCGTCGAGCGCCAAGCGATGAAGTCGCTGAGCAACCTGATCAACGCGTTTAAAGGCGAAGGTGAGGCAAATTGCGCAAATGGCGTGATTTGAAAGCACTTCTTCCAAGCGGCGCGGTCAGGAATCGCGCCGCTTTCCTTGCCAAACTCACCCCCACCCGCAGTTTTGAAGTTTCCAAGGCGGACTGAAATTTCCGCGCAACGGCACGCCACGCAGCGGGGTTCTCCAGTTTCCTCACCCATGCCAATTTCCGCACGCATCGTCATCTGCCTTCTAGCAGGCATCACCTCCCTTGCCACGGCCGAGCAACGCCCATGGAAAAGCGCCGACGGCCTGCGCACGCTCCAAGGCGAGTTCGTCAAACGCAGCGCCAACACGGTCACCATCAAGCCGCTCAACCGAGATTCGGTCACCATCGAGCTTGAAAAACTCCATCCCGATGAACGCAAGTGGCTGGACACCCATCACTCGCTGACCGCGCCCGGTTCCGCCGCCGTGCCTGACCCCGCCGCGTTTTTTGACACCTTGACATTCTCGGACACCCGCGACTCCACGCTCACCAAGCTGAAAGCCAGCCAGCTCGTGGTATTGACCACCGACGAGACCTTCATCGGCCGATCCGGGCTGAACGGCGTTTTCCGCACGCGCCAGAATGTCGGCAGCTTGGAAACGTTTTTGTATTTCGATTGGACCGCCGCAGGAAGTCTCCGCGAACTCACGCTCCAAACCGAACCGATCCAACTCGCGGACTACAAGGAGCGGCTCGAACCAAGCTGGGAAGAATTCATCGAACTCATGTCTGCGCTCTATGGAAATCCGGTGCAAAAGGGCAAACTCCCTCAAGCGGACAGCCTCGCCGACGGTGCCTTCATGCCATCCCATTTCTGGAATCTCGAAGGCGGCGGCTCGGCCCTGCTCGGCACGGCTCGCGATGGCAAACGCTTTCAACTCGTCGTCCGCTTCACCCAGAAAAAAATCCAACTCGTCGAGGTCCCCTAGCAAACTAACAAATTCAGCGCCGCCCCGGGAGGCACTCCTCAATCCGCGGGCCGCCAGCCGCGCAGCTGGCAAATTGGGCACTTGATGTCCACCGCGTGCGGCGTGATCATTGAAGCGTGAATGAGACGCTGGATTTCCTGCGCGATCCCCCACCCTGCGGCGAGCCACAGCTCTGGAAATCCTCGCACCGCAGGCAACTGGCTTGGAATGAATACGGAGACCCGGATGGAGCGCCCGTTTTGTTTTACCACGGGTGGCCGGGCTGCCGCTTGCAGGCGAGATTGACCCACCACCTCGCATGCCAGCGCGGCTTGAGGATCATCGCCTTCGACCGGCCAGGCATCGGCCTCTCGACCCTCCACCGCCAGCGAACGCTCGAGTCCTGGCCACGATTGATGAGAAAATTCACCGCCGCGCACGGGATTGAGAACTTTGGCCAGCTCGGGATCTCTGGTGGCGCGCCCTATGTCATCGCCTGCGCCGCCGAGTTTCCCGAGCGCTTGCAAGCCTCAGTCGTGCTCGCCGGCGCCGTGCCCTTGGCAGAGTTGGGAGCCCTGCGCGACACCCTGCACCCCTTGTATCGGGTTCTCATTTCCCTGCGGAAAATCCTGCCAGCCCCGGCCATGACCGGGATCTTCCGCTTGGCTGGCATGGCCACGCGGCTCGCACCCACGTGCCCACCGATCGCATGGCTACTCGAAACACTCCCGGCCGAGGACCGGCGGATTTTAAGCGAATTCCCCAGCGTCTGGGACGTGCTTGGCAGCAGTTTTCGTGAAGCCATCCGCGGTGGTGGGCTGGGCTTGATGACGGATGCGGAAATTTATTTTCACGAAATCCCCTATGATCTCTCGGCTCTCCGCCACCCGATTCACTTCTGGCATGGCGAGGAGGATCGCCAAATCCCGCTCCCGCTCGTCCGCGAATTCACCGGAAAAATCGCCTTGGCCCGCTTGGAATCCGTGGCCGGGCTCGGGCATCACTCGCTGGTGATTCACAAAGCGGCGGCGGCCATGGACGTCCTGGCGGCGGCGGCGCGTGCAAGTCGAGTTTGACGCGTGGCCGATCCCGTGAATTCTTGAAGGCAGGTTCAGGAAAATTTCGGGACTGATTCCATTTCAAAGAACCATGAACGAAAGCGCCACCACCGAATGGGAAGACTGGGTCCAAGTCGGTCGCTTCCCGAGCCTCGATGAGGCGTATGACCATGGATTGGTGATTTTAGCGATGGGCGAGGCCTGCCGGGTGGCAGAGGCGAGCGTGGCCGGCGAGTTCGAGCTGCACGCGGAAGCCCGGCCAGCGCCGAAAATTCTCGCGGAGTTGGACGCCTACGGGCGGGAAATCTCACCGCGGCACGGCCACGAGCACGGCTCCCGCGCGGAAGCCCCCTCGCATGCGGCAGGTGCTTGGTGGTGCGCGCTGTGGCTGGCCTCCTTGCTCGCCGTCTTCTATTGGCAAACCCAAGACCCGTCGTTGGTCCGGCGCGCCGCGTCCTCCAGCATCGGCTTTTTCGACAAGGGTGAGTGGTGGAGGCCGGCCAGCGCGCTGTTCTTGCACGCCGACTTCGCCCACCTTTTGGGCAACATGCTCAGCGGCGCGTTCTTCGCCACTTGGGTCGCAAAATCCATCGGCCCCCTGCGCGCTTGGGCCTTGATCCTCAGTTGCGGAGCGCTTGGCAACCTCCTCACCTCGTGGGTCGCCTACCCGGAAACGTTCACGTCCATCGGAGCCTCCACCGCCGTTTTCGCCGCACTCGGCATCCTCTCCGGCATCGGCGCGGCCGAGTCCCTGCGCGACCGGGCGCGCCTTCCCTGGCTGAAGGTGCTGGCTCCCCCGCTAGGCGGAATTATCCTGCTAGGCTGGCTCGGCGGCGGCAACAGCAGTGGCAATACCGACGTGCTGGGCCACGTCCTTGGCTTCAGCGTCGGCCTGCCTGTCGGCTGGGTCGCCGGGGTGCTGGATGCACGGCGCGCGGAACGCGACGCCACCTGATTTTCCCCGCGAAATGAAGTTTGCCCCCGCCCGCAGAAAGGCTATCAAGCGCGCATGACAGCATCCATTCCCGTGGCGCTCAGCATCGCCGGCTCCGACTGCTCGGCCGGGGCGGGCATCCAGGCCGATCTTAAAACCTTCCAGCACTTCCAAGTGCATGGACTCACCGCTGTGACCTGCGTGGTTTCGGAAACGGCAAACCTCGTGCGCGCGGTCTTGCCCTTGCCGGTGGATTTCGTCGTGGATCAAATTTCCCTGCTGTTGGAAAGTTTTCCGGTGGCCGCCATCAAAACCGGCATGTTGTTTTCCGCGGCCCACGTCGTGGCGATTGCCGAAATCCTCCGCCAGCACCCACGCGCCGCTTTGGTGGTGGACCCGGTGATGATCGCCTCCACCGGTGCCTCCCTGCTAGAGCCCGATGCCATCGCCGCCTACCGCGAGTCCTTGCTGCCGCTGGCACAGCTCATCACGCCGAATCTGCCGGAAGCGGAAACCTTGCTGGGCAGGTCCATCAACCATGCCGATGAGCTTGAGCCCGCAGCGCGCGATCTAGCCGCACGCTTCGGCACCGCGATTTTACTCAAGGGTGGGCACCTGGAAGGCCCCGAATGCATTGACCTCCTTGCCACTGCGGACCATGTCCATCGCTTCAGTGCCGCGCGGATCCCCGTGGCCGGCTCGCATGGGACAGGCTGCACGCTGTCCGCCGCCATCGCTGCCGCGCTGAGCCATGGCCACTCCATGCCACACGCGGTCGAGCTCGCGAAATCCTATCTCGGCGAGACCTTGCGCCGCTCACACCGCTTCCCATCTGCCGACGGCCGCTTTGTGGACGCCCTCAACCAAGGCACCACATTCGCCCAAAACAGGGCGTGACATCAATTCTCTGATTTACCACTTTTCTCAATCATCCGCCGCAGCACGCCACTCATGGATCATCCGCCACTTTCACCCAGCCCGTCCGCGACTGACATTTCGCAAATTTCCGAGACTCCCGCAGCCACCGCGCTGTCGCGCATTTCGCGCCGGGGATTCATCCTCGCCACTGCCGCAATGGCGAGTTGCCGCGCGGCCGATCCCCTTCCACTGCCAGGCAGGTCCGCCCCCAAGCCGCCGTCCGTCGCCCGCCCAAGCGCCGGCCCCAGCGGTCCCGTCCCACGGAACCCAGACATGGCGCACTCATCGAATTTTTCCCGCAACTCAGGCGTCACCTTCACTCGCGTCCCGATGACCGGCAAATTTGTCGCCATCACCTTCGACGACGGTCCCCACCCGCAAAACACCCCTCGCCTGCTGAACATGCTGCGCGAGCGCAACATCCCCGCAACCTTCTACGTCATCGGCCGCAGCGTCGATCTCTACCCGCAAATCGTCCGGCGCTGTGTCCAAGAAGGCCATGAAATTGGCAACCACTCGCACACCCACCGACTGCTGAGTAAACTCAGCGATTCCGAGGTCCGCAGCGACCTTGCCCGCTGCCGGGACTCCATCCAGCGCGCGGCCGGCGTGCGCCCGCGCACCATGCGCCCACCCTACGGCGGACTCACCCTGCGCCAGCGCGATTGGGTCCATGCCGAGTTCGGCTACCCGACGATCTTGTGGTCGGTCGATCCGCTCGACTGGAAACGCCCCGGAGCCAGCGTCGTCGCCTCACGCATCGTCAGCGGAGCCTCAGCAGGCGGCATCATCCTTGCCCATGACCTCCACTCACAAACCGTCGATGCGATGCCCGCCGCGCTCGACGGCCTGCTGCGACGGGGCTACCAATTTGTCACGGTCTCGCAACTTCTTGCGATGAAATCCGAGCCTGCGGCCGCCCCCCAAGCCGCCGTGACCGCCAACACCTATTGACCCCACATCCTCTCATCCCGTGAGTCAATCCATGTTCGGCGACCGCTACTTCGCGACGCGTGGACGCCTCACGGAAGTCATGCGCGGCATCGCACGGCTGGCGCATGACACCGGCACCGACCCAAGCCGCCACCCCGCGATTCCAGACTTGGCGGATGGGCTGGGCGAGCCATTTCTCATCGCCGTCTGTGGGGAAACCAATGCCGGGAAATCCACCCTCATCAACGGCCTCTTCGGCCACCAACTCTGCCCCGCGCAAGCCCTGCCGGAGACCGACCGCGTCCTCTGGTATCGCTTCGGCCAGCCCGCGCGCGAGGTGGCGATCACCCCGGTTCTTGAGGAACACTACCGGCCGCTGGGCTTCCTGCGCGACTTCAGCATCATCGACACCCCCGGCACGAACTCGCGAGTGGATGGCCATTTGGAAATGATTGCCCGCTTGCTGCCCGCTGCGGAAATCATCCTCTGCGTGGTTCCCGTGAGCAACCCGTGGGCGGCCGCAACGTGGAATTTACTCTCCGATCTCAGCCCGGAAACACGGCAACGCGTGCTGCTCATCGTCCAACAATCCGACCTCCGCGACGCCACCGACCTCCGGATCATCCGCGGCCACATCGAGGACCTTGCGCGCCAACGCCTTGGCTTCGTGCCGCCCGTTTTCACGGTTTCCGGCAAAGCCGCTTGCGAGGCGAAAACCAGCGCCTTGTCCAACGCCGCACGGCTCCGCACCTCGGGCCAAGGCGACTTGGAAACCTGCATTTCCCGGAGAATCCTCGACTCACCCAGCCGCCTGCAATCGCTCGAAGACTGGCGCCGGCAAGCCGCCATCACCCTCCGCGCCGTGGAGGACCGCATCGAGGACCTCACCCGCGCGCTCAACTCGCAAGGGCACTTTCTGGATTCCATCGAGCGGGAAATCGACTCGATCCGCGTCCGCTTCGTGCAGCGCCTGCCCACCCACTTGGCTGGAGTTGCAGAGATTTTCGAAAGCGAAGCCATTTGGGCGCACCGCGTGCTGCGGCGGCGGCTTGGTTTTTTTCGCTCCGTGCTGCGCCTCTTCACAGGCGACCGCACCGGCCCGACTCTGGAAGCCGCCTTCATCGCCCGCCTGCAAAGCGCAGTCGAGGCGGTGGCGGAGAAAGATGGTGTGGAAGTCGTCGATGTCTGCCGCACCCACTGGGATGATCTCCGCGTGCGCATCCAAGCCGCCATGGCCGTGGACTTGAAAAACTCGGACTCGCTGGACGAAATTTTGGCCAAGGCAAAAAGCCATTTCATCCAGCGCATCGGCCGGTCCGCGCGCCAAGGAATCGGCAACCTCAAAGTGCGCAACCAGCTCGACAAAGAGCTCCGCCGTCGCAACCGCGCGCTCAAGTCATTCACGTTCATGACCTTGCTCCTCACCACAGCCGGTGGAGTCTGCGGCGCACTGGGCTTGGCGCCCTTGCTCCCCACCCTTCTATGCGGCCTTGCGGGGCTGTTTTTCCTCGGTGGAGCCATCACCGCTTGGATCACCCGCCGCAGCATCACCGGAGAATTCCGCCGCCGCCTGCTCGCCACCTGCGGGAGCTTTGCAAGCACCTTGCGCACGGATTACGAGGACGCGCTGCGCATCGTCTTCGAGGATTACGCTGCTTCCCTCGGCTCCGTCCGGACGCATCTGGCGCATGAGAAACTTGCCATCGAGCCCCGCCTCCGCCGCGCCCAAGACCTATTCCTCACGCTCAAAGCCATCGAGCAAGACCTGTAAACCCGCAGCCATCCGCGCTCATGCACCTTCGCGACATCCGCCAGATTTTCCTAGCCACCCTCCTCGCCAGCTCCGCCACCGCCACCGCCGCCGAGAGTCCCGCTGGCAGGCCCCTGCGGTTTCACGACCCGTCCACGCCAATTCAAGAAGGCGATGCATGGCACGTTTTTTCCACCGGCGTCGGCATCCTTTCGCGCCACTCCACCGATGCCAACCGCTGGACGGAGGGCAAACCGGTCTTCAGCGAGTTCCCCGCATGGCATCGCGAAATCGTGCCCAAGCACCCTGGCCACCTCTGGGCCCCGGATGTCATCCGGCTCGGCGACCGCTATCTCCTGTATTATTCCGTCTCAGCTTGGGGGAAAAATCGCTCCGCCATCGGCCTCGCGAGCAGCCCCACCCTCGATTCCAAGCACCCGGACTGGCGCTGGAAAGATGAGGGCGTCGTCATCCGCTCAAATTCTTCTGACGACTTCAACGCGATTGACCCACAACTCTTTGCCGATCCAGACGGCAGCTTGTGGATGGTCTTTGGCTCGTTTTGGTCGGGCATCCAACTGATCGAGTTGGACGCGCAGACCGGCCTGCGCCATCCCGAGCGGCAGGAAATCCGGCAACTTGCATGGAATGAGTCGATCGAAGCGCCCGCCCTCCACAAGCGTGGGGAATTCTACTACCTTTTCGTCAATTGGGGATTCTGCTGCCGGGGCCTGAAAAGCACCTATGAAATGCGTGTCGGGCGCAGCAAATCCATCACCGGCCCGTATTTGGACGCCGAGGGCAAGGACCTCGCCACAGGCGGCGGCACGCTTTTCATGAAGTCCGAGGGGGAAGAAGTCGGACCCGGCCACCCGGCCATCGCCCAAAAAAATGGGGAATTTCGCCTGTTTTACCATTACTACAGCCGGAAATTCGACGGCCACTCCGTCATCGGTCACAAGCCACTGCGCTGGACGCCGGACCACTGGCCAGAAATTTAGCGCAGCAATTCCAACTCCACACCTGCATGAACGACGACCTCCTTCCCGATCTCATCGCTGCCGTCGAGCAGCAGCTCAACTCACCGCAAACTCCGTATGTCGCGGATACCCTCCGCCGCCTGCTCGAACTCGGCATCGACCGCGACGAAGCGGTCTCGGAAATCGCAATCTGCCTAGGCGAGGAAATGGACCAAGTCCTGAGGAAGCGCCGCGCCTTCGATGAGCTCGCCTACCGCACGAACTTGCAGAAACTGCCTGCCGCTGACGAATGAACGCGCGGTCAGTTTGAAAAAATTTAGAATTTTTTTAAACCTGTGGGAAGCTCGCTGACATTGGCTTTTTTGAGCAGTTGTCGCCGCGATCCAGCGTCCACCCGTCTCAAACCCAAGGAGTTTCAGCAGCCGCTTGATTCCCAGAAGGTCTGAGGAGCGATTTTGGAAGGAGGGTTTTAGTGCCAACTCAGTTGCAGCGTATTAAAATTCACCCAAAACCAAAACCATGAAAAAAACCGCGTCCGCCCTTGCGGCGATGATCACCACAGGCGTCAGCTACGGAGCCATCGGTGTTGTTGAATCCACCGGCGAGTTCCAAATCAACGGCATCAGCACCTATCTGTCGCCCATTCCGCCTCCTGGCAGCAGCAACGCAAACCTCAATGGATACAACCTCGGAACCTTCAACGCGGGCGTGGGAGATTCCTTGATTCTCTCCAATTGGTATTTTGAAAACTACGCTTATAACGCAGGACCGGGCAGCGACAACTGGCTCTCCGGCGAAAGCACCGCCACCCTCAATCTGAGCATCAACGGTGTTTCCAACAACCAAACCCTCACGCAGATCCTCGTCTCTGGGAACAACCGGGACTGGAGCAACAGCCCGGATTCCGTGAATCTTCTCGCGGGCCTGGGCAATGGAGTTTACAGCTTCACCACCTCGGTGTCATACACTTACAACGACTGGAATGGCAGCAGCACCTCCGTCTTGACGAGCAACAACAATGGCCCGGCAACCGCGAGTTTTACCGTGGTTCCTGAGCCAGCGAGTTCGGCAATCGGCCTGCTCGGCTCCCTGCTCCTATTCCGCCGCCGCAGATGAAGCGGATCCGGAATCACTGAAGATTCCGGATTTTCTTCTGCTCCGCGATCCAGCCGCGATCCTGATCCGAGAGGACCTCCTCCCGGGTTTTGGCGCGGCTGCCATCCGGCTCCACGAGAATCAAATTCCCCTTGGAGTAGGAGATGAGCTTGGCAAAAAATTTCCGGCCGCGGCGGTCCTGCCAGTCCCGGTAGCCCTTCTTCTCCAAGCCACTGCGCCATCCTTGGTGGGAAACTGAGGCGGCGATCTCGCCTTGCCGGATCAAGCCCCAAAAGTAGTCGGCATCGCCACGCTTGTAGCCGCGGTAGCGACCGATCACCTGGCCACTCGGACTCAGCAGCACCAGCGAGGGGTGGCCCATGACTTTGTAGCGCTTCTTCAGCTCGGCGACATAGCGGATGATGGTGATGCGCCGATCCTCGGAGGAG
>JBILPN010000584.1:0-2873 GCA_044373865.1 Luteolibacter sp.
CGGAAGCTTGCCCGACGATGGGTGCTGAATGAGCCATTGGTCCCAAATCCGCAGTTGGTAGCGGAGGATGCGCAGCGGCATCCAGCGTTCGGGGGTGCTTTGGTGTTCGAGGAGGCAATGAATCAAGGCCGGGCGATTGTTCCAGGAGATGGAGAAAAGGAGATCGCAAGTGCGCTCGCGGAGGTTTTCGTCGAGGAAGGTTCCGGGAAGCAGGGTGAGCGTTGGCCATTCCAACTGGGGGATGATGGCTGGGGGAAGGTGGGCCTTGAGCAAGTCAACGGCGTTTTCGTGCTTGGAGAAGGTCGCTTTGAAGAAGCGATCGTGCGGGTTGTGCAGGGGGGATTGTGGCACGTGCTTTTAAGGTCGGGGATCGTGGATCGTGGATTGTGGATTGTGGATTGTGGATCGGGGATTGTGGATCGGGGATGAAGAGGGTTTTACCGCCAAGTTGCCAAGACGCCAAGGGGAGAGGCTGCTTGTGGGGGCTTGTGCTGGGTGACTGAAATCACGCTTTTTTCTTTGCGACGACGATGCCTAGGCCGGTGCGGCAGCCGAAGTGATTTTGCAGCGCGGGGCTGTTCCAATCGATGGAATCATGGAGGTGTTCTTGGTCGTCGATGAGGGTGAAGGTCTCAATTTCCCAGTCGCCTGTGAACCAACTGATGAGGGTCGCGGCGGCGAAGATGCGGTGGGCGTTGAATTCGATGCGCTCGGGGCCGATGGGGGTGGAGAGGTAGAATCTTCCTCCCGGCTTCACCATTTGCTTGAGCTGCTCTAGGCCTTTGAGGTGTCCTGTTGGGTCGAGCGGGTCGCCATAGCGGCCGAGCCCGAAGTGCTCGATGGTGTGGAGGCAGGACAGGGAATCGGTGCAGGCAAGCCATTCACTCGGAAGCGGGCGCATGAGGTCGAGTTGATGGAATTTGATGGAGCGCAGGGATACGGGCTGGGGGCGTATGTCGATGACTTCAATTTCTCGAAACACGGAGACGCTTCCGATGAATCCATCAATTCTTGAACCAACATCGACATGTCGGACGGGCTTGTTTTGATGAATTTGGCGTGCAACCCATTGATCTTGAAAAAAGTAGGCTCCAAGTGAACCGGCGCTTTCATCCCACTCGGTGAGGATGGGCAAGTCGCTTCCCCAGGGGATTTCCAGTTTGTCGCGCGTGGCGAGCGCTTGAAATTCTTTTTTGTGTTGGCAGTAGCGCTGCCATCCTTTCAGCGAGGAAAGGAGTCGGCGCGGGTGCAAGCCGGCATTGCGGAGGATCGCGCGGAGCATGGGTGGTGGCTTGGGATGAAAAGGGGTCTTCGATGGGTCGAGGCGGGGAGCTGCGGGCGGTGGCCGCACGCATGCACGCTCAGTTGGGCCTTGGGGTGGAGCCATGGGCGTCATCGAGCGCCTGGCATTCGCGGAAAACCTCTATCATGCGGTCGGCCACGGTGTGCGCGGCGTAGGTTTCGCGGAGGCACAATCCACATTGTCTCACTTCCTCGGGGGTCATGGCCATGACCTCATCCAGCGCTTTGAAGAGGCTGTTTGGGTCGTCGAGCGTGAAGGCACCGCGCTGGGTTGCCACGCTGAGCACTTCCTCGACGGAGGTTCCTTTGACGAAACAAACGGGGGTTCCAAGGTAGTAGGCTTCCAAGGCCGGAAGGCCGAAGCCTTCGATTTCGGATGGAAGAATGAGCGCCCGTGCTTCGAGATAGACGGCTTCCAAGGCGGCTTCTTCCAGGAATGGACGTCTCACAATGCTATATGAGCTGGCAAGCAGCGGCGCCACTTCTGGCGGCACGGAGCCGACCAAGTGCAGGGTCGGCAAGTTCCTCCCTTGGGCTTCTGCCTCATGCCACCAACGAATCAAGTGGGCACTGCGTTTGTGCGGCTCGCGTGAGGCGAGATGAATCACGTAGTTTTCCTTGTTGGGGGCGATCGGCTGCTCAATCGCTTCGTATTGGCAGGGTTCGTAGGTGACGGTGATGGGCTTTGGCGCGATGTGATGCCGCGTCATGAAATTGCAAATTTGCAGCTTCGAGGACTCGGAAACGGTCATGAGCCGGTCGGCGTGCTTGAGCGTGTGCTTGAGCATCAGGGCCCAGTAGGCATACTCCCATGAATTCCGCCATTTCGGGTAGTGATCTTCATGATACTGAATGATCGCGTCATGAATGGTGACCACCGATGGGTGACAATAGACGCTGAGCAAGGGCAAATACCCTTTTGGAAAATAGTGGACATCCGGGTCGCCGGCGTGGCTCCTGAAAAGCGGGTGAAAGTGATCGGTTAGCAGGCGCAGCCACTTGTTGCGCGTGCCCCATGGGAGGATGCGCTGTTTGCCGGTGCCGTCCGGCAGGCGTTGGGAGGTTTTTGACGAGGTGGTTTCGAGCGCGACGTCGCTGCGTTCATCCAGAGCCATCAGCACCACCTGCGACATCCGGGAAATTCCGAAACTGCGATCGTAGCCAGGATTTTGGTCGGCGAGGTAGGTGGCAAGACGCAGGGGCGTTTGGGAGGCAGGCGCGGCAAGTGCCTTGCGGCCGGAAGGGCAATCGGCGTCCGCTGGGGGTGAGGGGCGCGGCGGCGCAAGAGGGCTTGGGCGGGCGGCGGGGCTGGGAAGCTTGGCATTTTCAGGCGATCGATGGCTGTCAACCTCGGAACCTGAACCGCGCGCGGCGGCTGCGGGGGCGGGCTCGGGGGCGGGCTCGGGGGCGGGCTCGGGATGCGGCTGGGCTGGGTGCTGGCGAGTGGATTTTTCGGCAATGACTTGGGTGCAAATTTTCAGGAACTCCGACTGCCATTTTTGCGGCGACCCATGTTCACACAACCATTCCCGCCCCAGGGCACCTCGCCTTGCTCGCTCTGCGGATCCAGC
>JBILPN010000585.1:0-2871 GCA_044373865.1 Luteolibacter sp.
GTTTGCGCAATCCGGCATTCCTTGTCTTGTTAGGGGTTATCCTTACACTGCGGAGTTGCTCCCTCATTTGGATGTGGATTGGGAGGCTACAGCGCGTCATGCGTCCGGGCGGCTTTGGCGGCAGGGGCATCGACGAGTTGGAATCCTGATTCCTCCCGGCCATCTGCGCGGGGTTGAAGCTGCAATCCAAGGCGCGCGGGCGCTTGGTGAGTCGGATTTCAGCGTCATCGAGATGCCTGAAAACGGGACGGTTGACGGAGTTTGCAAGGCGCTTGCAAGAGCGCTGCAGTTGAAAGATCCGCCTACGGCGATCATCGCTCCCCGCTCAAGGCAAGTGGCTACCGCGCTGACATGGCTTGGCACGCAAGGCATCCGGGTGCCCGACGATTTTGGCATTATCTCCCTCGCCTATGATCCCTTCATGGATCATCTCGTGCCAGATGTGAGCGGCTACCGGGTTGTGCCTGAAACAGTTTCTAAGTTGGTGATTCGCCGCGTTAAGATGCTGATTTCTGGCAATCAAGGGCGTGGAAGAAATTCGTGGATCACCCCCGAGGTCGTTAAAGGTGCGTCCATCGGTGCAAGGGCTTAAAATTTTTCATTTAGCTGCCATTTAGGTGGTAGGTTCACAAAACCAGATCCTGGCCATTGCGGGATCGAGTGGAGAGCGATTTATTCCGGGTGATTGTATTATCACGGCTCCATCCAGGATCACCACAGACTATTCCCATGAAAACCCGTTCCTTAACGCCTCTTCTGCTGGCCATGTTGCCTGCGGTTTCCCACGCAACGCCCATCGGACGCAATAACACTGCAAATGCACTCAATCAAGTTGCTGCTTGGTCCAGTGGTTCTTTGCCGAACACTGCCAACACTGCAACGTGGGACGCAGCATCCACTTTGGTCAGCTCGATGGGTGGAAATAATACATGGGGCGGGCTCGACATCACGGCTGCATCCGGCCCGGTCTCATTCACTGGGGCAAACACCTTGTTGTTGGATCATGCCACGGATGCCAATACCGTTTTCAACACAGGTGCAAACAACTTCACTTGGGGGGCGGCGGCAGTCGGTGGGGCTTTCAATATCAATGGCGCGGCCGGCAGCACTTCATCCACGGGGATCGGTGCGACTTTTGCAGGCTCCGGTGTGGTGACGCTCAGCAGCACGGGAACCAAGAACTGGTCAACCAATGGAACAAGCAATGGCGTCACGAAGGTTGACTTCACAGGCACCTTGGCGCTGCGTGGAGCAACGATTCCTGCCATTGGCAGCTTGGCAAGCAACTATCTTGTTTTCGGCGGTGGTGGAGGGGCGGCTTCCGATCCCGGCACCACGGTTCAGACTGGATCGTTTTCACTTGATACTGGCGACTCATCCACCTGCGGTTCTTTCATTCTGTCTCATGGATGGAGCGGGCAATTTTTGAAGCTCAACAGCTTGCAGGGAACCGGTTCGATCCGCACCGACTGGGGGATTTCGGCAGGCACTCAGACCCGCGGCATTGAGCTAGACCAGGCAGGAGATACTACTTTCTCTGGCTCGATTCTCGCCCACAATGGCAGCAGCCAAAGGCGCAATGTGAGTTTTGTGAAAAAAGGAGCAGGCACCATCACCTTGGCCGGTGCGCTCGGTGCTTCTAGCGGGTCAGCATCGTTGAAATTTGACCTCCAAGCGGGCAAGATCCAACTTGGCAATGGTGGCGCGACACCGACCATCGTTGGACCTCTCGATACGGCGACGGCAACCTTTGCGATCGGCAGCGGCAGCGAACTTGTCTTTAAAAGAACCGACACCTTCAACTGGCCTTATATCCATAGCGGCGCGGGAACCATCCGTCTGGATCAACCGGGAGGAAACATCGTGTTCACCGGCAACAGCGCGTCATTTGCTGGCAATGTCCTTGTAAATCAAGGGGCGCTCCGCCTCGGGCCGTCGCTGGGAAGCGCCTCTGTGACCGCCGAAGCTGAAACAATCATCAGTCCTGGATTGACTGCTGCCGCAGGCACATCTTCGATCGGATCATTGGTGCTCAAGGACCTGTCTGAATCCGATTATCGAATCGGGACAATCAGCGACAAGATCACCGTAAGTGGCTCAATCACCGCCCCGGAGCCGGGTGGGACTCACACCATCAACGTTTTCAACAATCCAGTTTCAGCAGGTGTAATTTCACTAATTGACTACACCGGCACCGCACTAACGGAAGATGAATTCAGCCGCTTCCAGCTAGGGCTCTTGCCATTTCTGGGCAGCTTCGAATTGGTCAATAACACGGAGAACACCTCGATCGACCTGAAAGTTTCCCTGCAGGATCAGATTTGGAAAGGATTCGTCGATGGCAACTGGGATAGCGTCAGTGAAAACTGGGCGCTGCAAAGCACACCTACCACAGGGGCGGCCTTCAGTTTGGAAAACCCTGCATTGTTTAACGACAGTGCGTCGATCCAATCCGTGGTGGTGGAGGAATTGGGCGTCTCCCCGCTTAGCCTCACCTTTGACAACTCAGTCAATAGCTACGATTTCACTGGCGGCGCAATCACGGGTGCCACCTCTTTGGTTAAAAAGGGTTCGGCCACCGTTACGCTCGCCCAGACGAACAGCTACCTCGGCGGCACCATCATCAGCGGTGGTAAGCTTGAAATTGGTGCTGGCGGAGCAGTTGGTGATATTGGAAGTGGTGCGGTCGTCATCGGCACGGGTGGGACCTTGGAATTCAACCGCAGCAATGCAAGCCCAGGCACGGCAGATCTGAATTACAAAACGAACGCCAAAATGCGCAATGTATCCGGCGCAGGTGATATTTCCCTAACTGGGGGGCTCTTGTTCTTCAATTACACCGGCGGTGGCAATGGCTTCGCCGAAGCAAAT
>JBILPN010000067.1:0-10060 GCA_044373865.1 Luteolibacter sp.
CTCGGCCTCCTGACCGGTAACATCGCGGGAGGAGCGGCCGCGAAAATGCGCCACTTCGGCCTCGCAAGTCACTTCCCATTCGGCGCTTACGGCTGTGACCACGCAGACCGAAATTTGCTAGGCCCGGTGGCGCTTGCACGCGCATCCGCTCACAGCGGGCGCTCCTTCAGCGCCCAAGAAACTTGGGTCATCGGCGACACCCCAAAGGACATCGCCTGCGCTCACGCCATCGGCGCGCGTTGCCTCGCCGTCGCAACCGGCCAGTTTTCCGCAGAAAGCCTTGAAGCACATCGCGCGGACCGGGTCGTGGAGTCGCTCAACGGCGCGCTCGAATGGCTTTGAATTTCACAAAACCCACAAAATCAGTGGCAGAAATCTCGTTTTCCGCTTCAATCCGCCCATGATCGACATGTTGGTGCGTTTGTATGAGTTGCCGGACACCGCCGCGCTTTACCGGAAAATCGCGGAAGATGGCATCACCCTGCGCCGCGCACGCGCCTTCGAAAAACACACGGTGACAGACTTCGTCCGCGCGAATTTCTCTGCAAAATGGGTCAGCGAGGTGGAAGTCGCTTTCAGCCGCCAGCCGATCACTTGCCTCATCGCCACTCGCGACAAGCAAATTCTTGGCTTCGCCTGCTACGAAACGACCCAGCGCGGGTTCTTCGGGCCGACCGGCGTCGCGGAATCAGCGCGCGGCCTCGGCCTTGGAAAAGCCCTGCTCCACCAATCGCTCAGCGGCCTCCGCGAACTCGGATACGCCTACGCCATCATCGGCGGAGTCGGCCCGCGCGAATTTTATGCAAAAGCCTGCGGTGCCATCGAGATCCCGGGCAGCGACCCCGGCACCTACACGGACTTGCTGCCCTAGCCACCACTCACTCGACGGCGTGAATGCCGATCTGATGCTTGGCGCAAAGCTCGGCAACCCGCTCTTTCTCCAACAACAAGGTCCTGCCCGCCTCAATCGCAATGCCACCCACCCCCGCCGCAGCGCAGGCCTCAACGGTCTGAGGACCCACCACTGGCACGTCAAAACGAAAATCTTGGTTCGGCTTGGACACCTTCACCAGCAAGACATCCTTGCCACGCCCAAGCTCGCCCCCACGCTTGATGCAGGCATTCGTCCCCTCAAAAGCCTCCGCCGCCAAGACCGTCCCGTGCCGAACCACCACACTCTGGCCGATGTCCAAGGCGCTGGTCTGCTTGGCAATCCGAAATCCAAATTCCGCATCGGACAACTGCCGCCGCTTGAATTTCGGCCCACAAACTGGACCCACCCCCGGCAGGTGATCGTCCAGAAACGTCGTCGCCGACAGCAAGGTGATGCCATCTTTCCCCAATTCCTCACCGATCGCACCAAACAAGGTCTCGGCATTCCGCTCTTTCACCCGCGCCAGCATCATCAAAATCCGCAAATCCGGGCGCAAATCAAACAAGTTCTTCGGCGAAATCTGCCCCATCATCACCGCTTCTTCGGCTCCCTGACGGACAAAAAATTTAATCAAGCGACTCAACTGGCCCACGCGAACCCACTCGATCGCATCAACTTTATCCCCCAAATCCTGCGCGGTCTCCCCCTCGAAGGCCACAGCCACCAAACGAGTCTCCGGCGCATGACGCCGCGCCGCACGAATGAAAGTTTCCGGATACACTCCGCTGCCTGCAATGATTCCGATGGTGCGGGGATGTGACATGCGACAGAAGCTTCTTGGATCGGCTAAAACAATGCGGTGTCTGCTGAAACCAGCTCAGACAAAATAAACCACTTGCTGCTCGGATCCTCAAAAAGTAGCGGCTGTGGGACTCGAACCCACACTCGTTAGAACTCGATTTTGAGTCGAGCGCGTCTACCAATTCCGCCAAGCCGCCTTGGTCGCCGCGACATTGGCCGGACGAAGCGCCGAGGGCAAGAGGATTTGTAAATTCTATGCGCTTTCGATCGAAATTGCAAATTGCTTCACATATCCGAAGAATCGGCAACCACAAGATCCAGCCCCTAAGACCCGCAAGCAACACCACATCTTGTGGAAATTCCATTTGATGAGTTGCAGTGCCAGAAAGGCATCTTAGGCTCCTGCCGTCCGGTTCCCTCTCGGGCTTCACCTCGAACCTTGCCCTGTCTGCATGTATTTAAAAACTCTCGAAATTCACGGATTCAAGTCCTTCGCGGACAAAACCGTGTTTGAATTCGCCAAAGGCGTCACCGGCATCGTCGGCCCAAACGGCTGCGGCAAGTCCAATGTGGTCGATGCGATTCGCTGGGTTCTCGGAGAAACCTCCGCCAAGGCCTTGCGCGGCGGAGAAATGGCAGACGTCATTTTCAACGGCACCGAGAAACGCAAACCGCTCGGCATGGCGGAAGTCACTCTCACCATGGCGGACTGCGAAGGGCCGCTGAAGGTGGATTTCAACGAGGTCGCGCTGACTCGCCGCGTCTTCCGCGACGGTCGCTCGGAATACCGAATCAACGGCACGCTTTGCCGCCTCAAGGACATCCACGACCTGCTGATGGACACTGGCATCGGCCGCACTGCCTACTCGATCATGGCGCAGGGCCAAATCGACCAAATCCTCTCCTCCAAACCTGAGGAGCGCCGCGCGGTCTTCGAGGAGGCCGCCGGAATCACGAAATTCAAACGGGAAAAAAAGGAGGCCCTGCGGAAATTGGAGTTCACCGAGGCCAATCTCCTGCGCGTCTCGGACGTGCTCGCCGAGCAGGAACGACGGATGAACTCGCTCCGCCGCCAAGTCGCCAAGGCTCGCCGATATCAAGCGCTCGCCGCTGACACGCGCGTGCTGGACACCCACCTCGGACACCGGAAATTCGTGGAACTCTCAGCCGAGCGCGACGAATTGGTGGTCTCAATCCGCGGCTTGGAAGTCCGTGACACGGAACTGGAACACCAACTCCCGGCCAAGGAGGAGGCGGTCACCGAAGCGCGCACCGCCGCACGCATCTTCGAAGGCGAACTCGCGGAACTCCGCCAACGCCTCAACGAGCATCGCAACGCCCTAAACTCGGCTTCCGGACGCATCGCCTTCAATGAGGAACGGAAGGCGGAACTGGAATCTCGAATCCGCCAAAATCACGAGGAAATCGCTGAAACTCGCGACAAACTCGCCCAACAGGAATCTGAATTTTCGGCCGCCAACGAGTCTCTTGACCAACTCAGCCGCATCATTGCAGAGAAGGAAATTCAACTCGATGAACAAGAATCACGCACTCGCGGCACTCGCGAGGAACGCGAACGCATCGAGGCGGCACTCCGCGAAACCCGCGGCGAGGCAAACCGCACCCAAACCATCATCGCCACCATGCAGGCGAAGATCGAAAGCGCTCTTGCCCAACTCGAAGGCAACCGCGAGCGCTCGCGCCAACTCGGCGACGAGGAGCAAAGGTTGTCGCTCGAACTCGAAGAATTCCGCTCCGAGCAAGCTCGCATCGCCAGCGAAGTGGAGGCCACCGCATCGATGCTCGGCGAACTCGAGGAGGGTTTTCAAATCGCCGAACGCACCTACCAACACACCCGTGGCGATCTCGATGCCGCACGCAACGCGGCCATCGAATCAAACAAAATTCTCGCCCAGCGCTCGGCCCGTTTCGATGCTGTCCGCCAACTCGTGGAAAGCGGCGAGGGCTTTGAAAAAGGCACGCAAAATGTGCTCAAAGGCCTCGGCAAACCAGACCAATTCCAGCCCGGCATCCACGGCGTCCTCGCCTCATTCATCGAGGCGGAAAATACCTGCGCGCGCGCTATCGAAGCGGCACTCGGAAACCACCTGCAAGCCGTGCTCGTCCAAGACCAAGCACTCGCCGAGGCGATCATTTCACGGCTCACCGAAAAGCAGCTCGGCGTCGCCGCCATCCTCCCAGAAAGTTTCGTAAGACACTCGCCCGGCACGCAAATGGAGTCTCTTCCCGAGGGCGCGACCAGCTGGGCACTCGACCGGGTAAAGTCGGATAAACGCATCTCGCCAGTCATCGAGCAACTCCTCGAAAAAGTCCTAATTGTCCCGAATCTCGCCACCGCGCTCCGCCTCCGCCCATCCCTTCCCGGCATCACTCTCGTCACTCTCGCCGGGGTGATGCTCAGCGGTGAAGGCATGCTCCGCGGTGGAACGGGCGCGGAAGGCAGCACCTCGGTCCTGGAACTCCAAAATGAAGTGCGCAGCCTCGCCGCCGAGGTCGCCAACCTCACGTCCGCAGACGAGGCCGCCCGCCTCCGCGTCACCGACCTCCAAGCGCGCCTCGAACAACTCCGCGAGGAGGTGGAAATCTCACGCGAACGCCTCCAACGCCAGAAAGTCGATCTCTCCACATTCCAAGGACAACTCAGCCTCGCAACTCGCGAGGTGGAAAATTTTGAAACCAAACTGGACAACGTCCGGTGGGAACGCGGCGAACTCGAAAACCGCGAACGCGCCGCCGCCGAAGGACGCGAACACATGGAGGCGGAACTCGCTTCCGCACGCGAACGCCTCGAAGCTCTCGAACATGAATCTCACCGCCTCCAATCGGAATCGGAATCCGCTGTCCGCCGCGAGCGCGATATCATGGAGGCCCTCAACGAGCTCCGCACCGAACTCGCCGTGGAGCGCCGCGCACGCCAAGCTGCCGAGGAACAACAAAAACCCATGGAGGCCCGCCTTTCGGAACTCCGCGACCTCGCCATCCGCCGCGAAACGGAAATCTCAGCCTTCGACCAACGCATCGAGGCCGCCCATGGGGAAAATTCACGCCTCGCCGAAGAATGCGAGTCCCACCGCGCCGAACTCGAGGACCTGCAAGTGGAAATCAACACCCGCTCCGAAGGCCGCACCGCTCTCCTCGAAGCCATCGAAGCCGCTGAAACCTCTCTCGCCGCCATCCGCCGCGACCACGCGAAAGTGAACGAACAAAAAGGCCGCGAAGAGGTCGCCTCCACCAAGCTAGACCTCCGCATCGATAGCCTCGTCACCACCATCCGCGAGAGACACCAACTCGAACTTTCCGCCTTCGAGCCAGACGCACACGCTCTCCTCACCAGCATCGCCTCACAAAAAGCCATGCAAGGGCGCGGCGGACGCCAATCCATCATCAGCGGCGACGAGTCTGATGAAAACTCAGACGACGAAATGCCCACCGTCGTCATCGATGGAACCTCCGAAGAACCCGACGTCATCCCCGGGGAAATGACTGGAGAACCCGACTGGGACTTCGTGGAATCCATCGTCGCGGACATCAAACGCCGCCTCGACGCCATGGGCCCCGTCAATCTCGACGCCATCGAGGAATTCGAGGAGCTGGAAGAACGCTACAATTTCCTCAAAAACCAACACGACGACCTCGTCAACTCGAAGTCTGAACTCCTCGAGGTCATCGAGCGCATCAATCTGGAAACTCAACGCCTGTTCTCAGAAACGTTCGCTCAGGTGAAAATCAACTTCCGCGAGATGTTCAAGGAACTCTTCGGCGAAAAAGGTGAGGCGGATCTCACGCTGCTCGATGAGAGCGACCCGCTGGAATCCGGGATCGAGGTCACCGCCAAGCCGCCTGGCAAAAAACTCCAATCCATCACGCTTCTCTCCGGCGGCGAGCGCTCGATGACCGCCGTCGCGCTGCTGTTCTCGATTTACATGATCAAGCCCAGCCCCTTCTGCGTCCTTGACGAGCTCGACGCTCCGCTTGATGAGTCCAACATCAACCGCTTCGTCAAGGTCCTTGACCGCTTCATCGACCGCTCGCAGTTCATCATCGTCACTCACTCGAAGCGCACGATGGCACGCGCAGACGTGATGTATGGCGTGACGATGGAGGAATTCGGAGTTTCCAAACCCGTCGGCATGCGCCTCACCGCAGACGACGGCACCGGCACCAAAACCGAAGCGAAAAGCGCCGCGCAAAAGGCCGCCCTCAGGCTCGATGCATAACTGAAATTCTCCAGACAGGAGAGGGAACCCGGGGGTGGCGCGGACGGTCCGAGTGGATCCCGCACCACCCTCATTTTTCAGATAAATTCACCGAAATTTGGCTCTTTCCGCCGCAGCACTTCTCGGCTTAATAATCCACTCATGGGCAGCACCGAAACACCCCGAACTTGCGCCGCCATTCTCGTGGCTGCCGGAACAAGTCAACGCATGGGCTTCGATAAACTTGCCGCGCCCCTCGCCGGAATCCCCGTCCTGCAACGCACCCTCAATGCCTTCCTCAATGCGGAGTCGATCTCGGAAATCATTGTGGCATGCCCTAACGATCGCTGGGCGCTCTTCTCTCAAAATTCTTTCTCCAAACCCGTGACACGCGTGGACGGCGGCGCACAACGCCAAGACTCGGTCGCGGCCGCTCTTGCTAGAATTACTTCGCCCTTCGTCGCCATCCATGACGCGGCCCGCCCTCTGATCTCTCCGGATGAAATCAACCGCTGCGTGGCCGCCGCATTCACTCACCACGCCGCCACACTCGCCCGTCGCGTCACGGAAACGATCAAGCGCTCGGACCCCTCAAACTTCAACTTGGCCCCTGTCTCACGGGAACACTTGTGGTTCATGGAAACCCCCCAAGTGTTTGAAACCAAACTTCTGCTAGAGGCTTACGCTGTCGTCTCTGCCCGCGGCATCACGATCACTGATGAGGTCTCCGCTCTCGAACAAATCGGCTCGCGCGTGAAGTTTATTGAATCTCGACTCCCAAATTTAAAAATCACAAGCCCGGCGGATTTGGCGCTGGCTGAAGCAATTTTAACATGAGCAAAGCAATTTATGAATGGCGGCAGATCCCTAACGGCCCACGACTCGCCGTCGCAAGCATCGCAGACTCGGAATGCGCAGCTTTATCGATCTATATCCCCGCCGGCAGCCGCCATGAAGCGGACCTCCCCAGTGGCCTCGCTCACTTCGTCGAACACATGATTTTTAAAGGCACTCCTCGACGCAGCGCCCGCGACCTTAGCTTTGAAATCGAAAATGCCGGTGGCCAAATCAACGCCTGCACCTCGGAGGACCAAACCGTTTATGAAGGCCGCGGCGAGGCGGATCTCATGCCTGTCCTAGCCGATGTCCTCGCGGACATGGTCTGGCACGCAAACTTCCCCGAAGCGGAAATCTCACTGGAACGCGAGGTGATCGGCGAAGAAATTACGATGTATAAGGAATCCCCCGCCGACCACATCGGCGACTTGATTTCCAACGCGCTCTGGGGCGAGCATCCACTAGGCAACTCCATCTCCGGCTCTCTGGAATCCATCGCGGAAATCAAGCGCCAGACCCTCATCGACTTCCGAGACCTCCACCACTTCCGCGACGATGTCGTGATCGCCGCCGCCGGGCCTTTCTCGATGGATGAGGTGTTGGAAATGCTAACTCCCCACTTGCCGCCTCAATTTCATCCCGGCAAGGAACCGCTCCCCTTCGCACGCACCGCAGCAGCTCCCCAATTCATTTCCGACACCCGCGAAACCGACCAACTCCAACTCGCTCTCGCATGGCACACTCCAGGGCGACACTCGGAATCTCGCCACGCACTCCGCCTCTTGAGCACCATGCTCGGCGAAACCGCAAGCTCACGCTTGTTTCTTGAACTGCGCGAAGAACGCGGACTTTGCTATCAAATCTCTAGCGATGTCACATTTTTCAGCGATACCGGAGCCTTTGAAATCAGCGCCGGCCTCGACCCTGCCTCTCGCGATGAAGCCATAGCATGCATCGAAAAGGAAATCGCAGATCTCATGGAGAACGGACCGCAGCCTGGCGAGTTGGATCGCGCCAAACGCCTAAGCATCGCGCAAAGCAAACTCGCCTTCGAGTCCACGGGTTCTCACGCTTCATGGGCAGGCGAAAGTGTGCTGGATTTTGGCAAAATCCCCTCCCCTGCTGAGTGGCGCGCCACCGTGATGGCGGTGACGGATGCTGACGTGCAAGCCGTCGCCCGCGAGGTTTTCCTAAATCAAAAACCCGCCATCGCAGAAATTGGCGCTGCCGAATGATCGTGCCATTTCCGCTCCGCAACCTTGCAGTTTGACCTACACCACTGCGGCTATCTAAGCTATGCCTCAACCCTTTGAACCCTTCAGCCAACAGCACCTCATCGCGGTCTTGATCGGCACTGTCGCCACGGCGGCCCTCATCATGGCAGGCCGCCGCGGTGGGCAAAGCCGTTGCTTCGCAAGCATGATCCTCGCCTTTCTCAATCTCAGCGCTTACCCACTCGGCCAAGCCGCTTGGCTGGCCTTGGACGCTCCCAAGTCGGTCGATAATCTACTGCCATTCCACCTTTGCGACATCGCAGCGATCACGGCCGGTTTCGCACTCATCACACGACGCCCCTTGCTCTGCGCCCTCACGTATTTCTGGGGACTTGCCGCAACCCTCCAAGCATTGATCACGCCGGCAATCCATGTCGCTTTCCCTCACCCTCCTTTCGTGATGTTCTTCGTCCAACATTTCGCTGTCGTTGCAACCGCACTGTATCTTCCGCTCGCCAACGATTGGCGGCCGCAAGGGCCATTCTGGCGCACACCCCTTCAGGTGTTTGGCCTATCGATCATCTATCTGATGTTTGCAGCGGGCGTAAATCAATTACTCGGAAGCAATTTCGCCTTCGCAACACGCCCACCCGACAACCCAAGCCTCATCGATCACCTCGGACCATGGCCATGGTATCTCGGCTCACTTTTGGGAATCGCCCTGGTGTTTTTCTTCCTGCTGAATCTACCATTTTTAAAGACCCAACGCACACGATCTGAGCCATCGCAGTGAATCATTTCAGCGATGCCAAGCGCGCTCGCAAGCCCTACCGGCTGATGCATACAAATGAAGCGGAATGAACTGCTGCGGCTCAGAGATGCCTAAAAAATTCCATCGTCCGCGCCAGTCCATCATCTAGGCGGTGTTGTGGCTGCCAACCCGCCGCGATCAACCGATCCGCGCACGCACGCGAATGCTTCACATCGCCAGGTCGCTCTTCCATGTGCAGCAACCTTGAAGTCGAACCCGCCGCACGAATCAATGACTCTCCCAATTGGTTGATCGTGATCTGCGCCCCATATCCCGCATTGAAAACACCGCTGACTCCCTGTGTCTCCGCCGCAAAAACTAAGGCCCCCACAATGTCCTTCACATAGATGAAGTCACGCGTCTGTTCACCATCCCCGAAAACTGAGATATCCTGGTTCTTCAAGGCCTTCTCAATAAATATCGGCACCGCCGCTGCATACGCACCCGCAGGATCCTGCCGCGGACCGAAAACATTGAAGAAGCGAAGCGCCGCTGTCTCCAAACGCCCTTCTCGCTGAAACATCTCTAAATAATACTCACCATCCAACTTGGTGATCGCATAAGGACTCTTCGGCTCCGGAAGCATCGTCTCCAGCTTGGGAACGGATGGATTGTCTCCATAAACCGCTGCTGATGAGGCAAAAACCAGTTTTCTAACTCCTGCCTCGGCCGCTTCTTCCAACACATTTAAAAGGCCCTGCACGTTGATATCCACGCACTCACCGGGCTTCGCCATGGACTCTGGAACGCTGACCAATGCCGCCAAGTGGAAAATGCAATCCACACCACGAACCGCACGCCTCACCGCCTCACGATCTGTCACGGAACCCGGGATCCATTCATGATCGAATCCCTCCAAATTGTGCAAATACCCGGTGCGAAGATTGTCCAAGACCCGAATTTCTTCGGCAATTCCTTGGTAGTGCTCCACGATGTGGGACCCGATAAACCCCGCTCCTCCAGTGATTAGAATCTTCATGATTGAATCCAAATTGGCCGCGACTGTTTAATCCTGCTGATGTTTGAGTACGCATTTCTCCATCTCACTCAGGTTCTTCTCGATCGCTTCGACAAATGCAAACTGATTCCGACAGCGATCCAGATTATGATCAGGCTGCCTGATCTTGAAATAGACGTCCCCTTGCAGGTAATCCGTCAGAAACCGCATGCCACACTCCAGGGTCAGCAATTTCCCGGAAAACGCGAGATGCCCGAGCTCGGCATCGGTCAGAAATGACTTGGCAACGCCGAGATACCCTCGGACCAAGGCATCAAACCGATCCATTCTCAGGTCGAGCCTTCCAAG
>JBILPN010000586.1:0-2855 GCA_044373865.1 Luteolibacter sp.
CGCAGCAATGCGTTCAGCCAGGCCACCGACCTCGGGGCGGGCGTCGCCATCACGGGCACGGGCAGCTTCACCCAAGCCGGTGCCGGCACCACCACCCTCACGGCGGCGAACACCTACACCGGAGACACCCTCGTCAGCGCCGGGACTCTGAAATTTGCAAAAACCGCATCGTTCTATAGCAACGTGGTCGATGCCACCACTGCCGCCAAACTCACCGTAAACTCGGGCGGCACCGCCGCCTTCAATATCGGCGGCGCGGGTGAGTTTACCAGCGGCAACCTCGACACGCTCACGGCGCTCGGCGGTGCCGCCAGCGGCTTTCGGTCCGGTTCATCGATCGGGCTCGATACCAGCAGCGGCGACTTCAGCCACGCCAGTGTCATCGCCAACCCCAACGGCGGCAGCAATGCGCTCAGCCTGACCAAGCTTGGCATCAATACCCTCACCCTCACCGGTAACAACACCTTCTCCGGCGGCATCATCATCAGCGCCAGTGGCGGCAAAGTCATCGCCGGTCACAACAATGCCCTCGGCAGCGGCACGGTCGCCCTCGCCGGCCAAGCCGCTACCCTCGAGCTCGCCGACGGCATTACGGTCTCAAATGCCATGACCGTTTCAGCTTCAGGTAACCCCAAAACTATTGTGCTCCAGAGCGGGGCCACCTCCGCCACCTACGCGGGCAACATCGTCAACAGCGAAGAAACAAGCTCCAACTTTGACCTGTCTGCCACCACCGGCGGCACTTTGACCATTTCGGGCATCATCAGCCCTGGTATCTCCACTGCCGGCTTAGAAAAGGTTGGCGCAGGCAACGTCACCCTCACAGCTGCCAACACCTACACTGGCGGCACCACCGTCACGTCGGGGACGCTGTCACTCGGCAACGGCGGTACCACGGGCAGCCTTACTGCCACCAGCGCCATCGCCATCGGCATCAACGGCAACCTGACCATCAACCGCAGTGATGCGTTCAGCCAAGCCACCGACCTCGGGGCCGGCAGGTTGATCTCGGGCTCGGGCAGCTTCACCCAAGCCGGTGCCGGCACCACCACCCTCACAGCTGCGAACACCTACACCGGCGGCACCACCGTCACGACAGGCACGCTGACGCTCGCCGCCACCGGTTCCATTGCCACGAGCTCCTCGGTTGCCGTCGGTGCGGCAGGCAGTCTCGATACTAGCACCCAGGCCACCTACACGATTCCCGGCACCCAGCCGCTTGCCTTTGGCATTAACGCAACCGGCTCCGGATCCAGCGGCAAGATCGTGGCGGCCGGTCTCGACATTTCCAACGCGGTGGTGACCTACAACATCACCGGCACGCCCGATGATTCGGTTTACGTGCTCGCCACTTACACCAGTCTTACCGGCACTTTCGCCTCGGCGCCTGCGCCACCGGCGGGCTACACCCTCGACTACGCCTACGAAGGCAACAAGATCGCCTTGGTTCAAGCCGCCACCGACAACTACGCTTCGTGGGCCGGCAGCCAAGTGCCCCCGGTGACCGGTGGTGTCAGCGGCGACGATGACAACGACGGTGTCAACAACCTTGTCGAATACGCCCTCGCCGACGGCCAGGAACGCGGCACGTTGAGCGGCAACGTGCTCACGTTCACCAAGCGCGCCGCGCCCTACGGCAGTGATCTCACCTACGCCATCGAGACCTCCACCAACCTTGTTGACTGGGGCACTCCAGGCAGCGGCGTGGGCGGCAGCGGCTCGACCCTCACCTACACCTACAGCCTTGGCACCCCGCCCAAGGAATTCGCCCGCCTCAAGGTCACCAGCCCATAAGTTGGCCGATGACGGATCAAAGCAGGGAGCGGGAAATTCAAGTTTCCCGCTCCTTTTCTTGCGCAGTCGATTCAGTGAAGTTCATCAGAGGTGGAGCGAAGTCGAAAATCGGATTTGTAAATTTGATAACAAGCGGTTGAATGTGAAAGGTTTCAACGTGAGAAGAGTGAAATACGAAGTTCTTATGCTTGGCGTTGAGATCTTTGAGGCTGCCTTGAAAATATCTAGCTGGCCGTTCTGGCAAGGAGCCGCTTGCTCATCGGCAGATAGGTCATCGCCTCCGAGTGTTCGATCTTAACTTCGTAGTCCCGGATGAGTCGCGGTGACTGGATCAACCATCCAAACGTGCGTTCCACAGTCCATCGCTTCGGCACCACTTTGAAGCCCTTGAGGTCGTCCGAGCGTTTCAGGATCTCAAGTTTCACCCGTCGGTGGCGCGGGATCTCCGCCACATACGCAATAAGTTTCCCCGCGTAGCCACCGTCCTCCCAGATCAGCATGAGTCATCCTAATGTCATCGTTAATACGTTGAGCAAGGGCTCCGCACCGTCCTTGTCCTGCGCATCGGCTGCGGTCACTTTCTGGGCGAGTATGTTACCCAGCGAATCTACCAAAACGTGTCGCTTTCTCCCTGTGATTTTCTTACCCGCATTATAACCACGAATTCCGAACTGACGGGTTGTCCGAACGCTTTGACTATCGACAATCGCAGCGGTCGGGGCTTTTTTTTCAACGGCACGGCGGCCCAGCTTTACCATTTTTTCGTAAGTGCATGAACTTCTTCCAACCAAACTCCCTAAATCACGCTCAGGGGATCGAGCCGCTTGGAATTAAAAAGAGCGCTACCTTGATCCGCCGCCAGGTTCGCCCTCCCGCCAATCCCCGGTGGGACTGGCGGGAGGGCTGCTGCGGATCGCCTGGTGGCAATCCGAAATTCAGGCGGCGATGGCGGGTGCGGGTGTTCCGTTTTTGGCGTTCTCCGTTGCGGTCTGCTCAGTGAAGCGCTGGTTCATGATTAGACAGAATTCGCCGGAGGGGCGGGTCGTCATGCCGGGGTTCAA
>JBILPN010000140.1:0-7766 GCA_044373865.1 Luteolibacter sp.
AACCCAGTTGTCGCAATCATCACGGAAAACCGGATCGAGATGCCAGTGTTCTCCGCACGCCGGGTGAATACGGCTCTGACCATCTATGACGGCTACACGGTCGCGGTTGGTGGTTTGATGCGCGAAGATGTGCAGAACGTCGAAGACAAGGTGCCGATTCTTGGAGATATTCCATTCCTCGGTCGTCTGTTCCAAACGAAGGGTGAGAACCGGATCAAGAGCAACTTGATCATCTTCGTGACGGCTCAGATCATCGATGCAACGGGCCGCCCACTCCGTGGTGCGGACGCAGGTCAAACCGTTCCTGCTTCGACAGGTGGTGCGGACCTCGGCGACGGAGTTCTTCCACCGATGCTTGAGCTTCCTGAGTAATCGGAGCTGAGTTGTTTCTTCATAAGCGGGCGGGGAAGAAATTCCCCGCCCGTTTTTTATGTTCGATGGATGAGAGTTTCCTTTGCTTGATTGGTGTTGGATCTTGGTAGGCAAGTGGGGCCATGCTTGCTATCTGGCCTCAGGCTGTTGAAGCTTCGCCGGGGATGGGACTTTTCCGTAAATTTTTGACGAATCGCTACTTTCTGAGTGGGATTGCAGGATTCGGGCTACTACTCATTGGGGCAGCTATTTTTGCGTGGAAGGTGGGGGCAGATTTTACAGCAGTGAAGGCTTTGATCTTCACAGGTGAGAAATTTCTCCAAACTTACCCGCTTGCTCTATTTGGTGCCTTGGTTTTTCTGCCTGGGCTCCCAATTCCAACCAGTGCTTTACTGGTCACCGCTGGGATGGTGTGGCGGCATCAACCGTTGATGGCGTGTGTTTTGAGTGTCCTAGCGCTGAGCCTGAATCTAGTTTGGACGTATTGGCTTGCAGCGGGGCCCGCGAGAGGCTTGGTGGACCGCTTGATCCAAGCCGCAGATATGGTGGTTCCTGAGTTGCCTTCTGGGCATCATCTCAAGTGGATTCTTGTGTTGAAACTGACTCCAGGGATCCCTCTGTTTTTCCAAAATTACTTGTTGGGTTTTTTGCGCGCTCCTTTTGGCCAGTATTTTTGGGTTTCGGTTTTGTGCAATGGCGTGGTCGGCAGTGGCATGGTTTTGAGTGGGGCGGGGGTGGCGGGCAGCAGTCTGACGCCTCTGCTGACTGGTTTGTCTTTGATGGTGCTTGCAGTCGTTCTGACCCGGTGGATTCGGAGCCGTGGGAGGTCTTGAAATTTTCATTTTTGCGCCAGACTCGTTCATCTCTGGTCTTGCATCTTGCGCTTTAAAAATTGATGGTGCCGTCCTCAACCATGCAGCTCCTCGAATTCGAAAAACCCGCAGCTGAACTCGAACGTGAGATCGAGAAGTTGCGGACGAAGTCCGTTTCTCAAAACATCGATATGTCCGAGGAGATCGGGATGATGGAGGCGAAGTTAGCTGAAACCCGTGCCGGAATTTATCGAAATCTGACTCCTTGGCAACGGGTTCAGATTGCTCGCCATACGAACCGGCCGTTCATGCTTGATTACGTTTCTCTCGCTTTTACCGAATTTTGTGAACTTCACGGGGATCGGCACATTGGTGATGACGCTTCGATGCCAGGCGGTTTCGCGAAGATCGGGGGGCATCGGGTGGTGGTCATCGGCCACCAGAAGGGCCGGGATACCAAGGAAAATTTGAAACGGAACTTCGGCAGTGCTCATCCAGAGGGGTATCGCAAGGCGATGCGCTTGATGAAAATTGCAGAGAAATTTGGTTTGCCGGTGATCACCTTGATTGACACGCCCGGCGCTTTCCCTGGGATCGGTGCGGAAGAGCGGAATATTGCTGAGGCGATCGCTTACAACTTGCGGGAAATGATGCTTTTGAAAGTGCCGGTGATTGCGGTGGTGCTGGGTGAGGGGGGCTCCGGCGGTGCGCTGGGAATTGGAGTCGCCGATCGGGTGATCATGATGGAAAACGCTTACTATTCGGTGATCAGTCCCGAGGGATGTGCGGCCATTTTATGGAAGCATCGCAAGCATGCGCCAGAAGCGGCTGAGGCGATGAAGCTGGTGGCACCGGATCTCATGCAGTTGGGCCTGATTGATGATGTGGTGGCGGAGCCAACGGGTGGTGCGCACCATGATCATCGTGCAACGGCGGACGCTTTCCGCGACAAGATGGTCTGCAACATTGAAGCTTTGAAGTTGCTGTCGGTGCATGAGTTGCTGGAGAGGCGTTATGCCAAATTCCGCAGTTTTGGGGAGTGGCAGGGGAAAGAATAGGGCTCTGGCCAGCGTATGAATTTTCCCCTCGTATCTTATAATTCGGTGTTAGGACATCGTTGAAATTTTAATCAATAAATCAAATCATGGCTACTAAAGTTGGAGTGATCGGAGCAGGTGGTATGTTGCAATACCATGCGGCGGGTTTCCGCCAAGCGGGTGCAGAAATTGTGGCAGTGGCAGACCCGGCACCCGGTGCGGCCGCCAAGGCGGCCGAGAAGTGGGGGATTGCTCGCGCTTATGATTCCGTGGATGCCATGTTGGCGGATGGTGCGGATTTGGACGCGGTGAGCATCATCGTGCCGAATAAATTTCACGCACCGCTTGCCCTTCAGTGCTTGAAGGCTGGAAAGCACGTTTTTTGTGAGAAACCGCCGGCGCTAAAGGCTTGCGAGGTGGAGGAGATGATCGCGGCTGCTGATCTCGCTGGAAAGAAATTGATGTTTAACTTCAATAACCGGGCGCGTCCTGAAGCGCAGGCGATGATGGAGTATATCGACTCGGGCGTGGTTGGCTCAATCAACTCGGCGCAAGCAAAGTGGATTCGCAGGACGGGCATTCCTGGTTTTGGTGGTTGGTTTACGACGAAGGAGTTGTCGGGCGGAGGTCCAGTGATTGACCTGCTGCACATGATTGATTTGGCAATGTATTTCATGGGTTATCCCGAGCCTGCGCACGTGTTGGCGAACACCTTCGACACGTTCATTACCGACAAGGGATTCAAAGGCCCCTGGGGTATTCCAGATCGTGCGGATGGCACGAACAATGTTGAGGCTGCCGCTCACGGGTTTGTCACCTTCAAGACAGGTCAGGTGCTGACGCTCCAAGTTTCCTGGGCGGAAATGGTCAAGCGGGAGGAAGTTTCTGTGGTTTTCCAAGGCACTCGTGCAGGTGGTAAGGTCGAGCGGTTGTTCGGGCGCGATGGTTTGGATGAGACGTCCATCGATACCTGTGAGCTTTATGCGCAGGAAAATGGTAACAGTGTGAACCGCAACATTGTGGTTGCGGCCTGCGAAGATATGGGGCGAAGCCGTTCTGCGCAGAATTTTATCGAGGCAATCAATGGAGTCGCCGAGCCTCTCAACACTCCAAAACAAGCTTTGTTATTGATGAAAATCATTGATGCAATTTATGAGTCTGCGGCGACTGCCAAGCCGGTATCGATCGCTTGAATTTAATTTTGAATCTTCAAAAATATGATGAATCGTAAAATTCGGATGGGAATGGTTGGCGGTGGGCGTGGTGCTTTTATTGGCGCGGTGCACCGGATGGCGGCGAACCTTGATGGGAAAATCGAGCTGGTTGCGGGTTGTTTCTCTTCGGATCCCGGGAAGTCCAAGCTTTCGGGGGAGGATTTGTTTTTGGATCCATCGCGTGTGTATTCGTCATACGCGGAAATGGCGGCTGCAGAGGCGTTGCTGCCACTTGGTGAGAGAATTGATTTTGTTTCAATCGTGACTCGCAATGATTTGCATTTCCCGGTTGCCAAGGCGTTTTTGGAGGCTGGCATTCACATTGTGTGCGAGAAGCCAATGGCGTTTTCTCTGGCGGAGGCGAAGGAGTTGAAGAAATTGGTGGATGAATCAGGCTTGGTTTTTGCACTCACGCACAACTACACGGGCTATCCAATGGTGAAAGAGGCGCGTGACTTGGTGAAATCTGGAAGACTGGGACGAATTTTGAAGGTTGTGGCTGAATATCCACAGGGCTATGCGATCAGTGCTCTGAAGGAACAGGCGGATGGCTCAATTTCCAACTGGCGGATGGATCCGTCGGTCGCTGGAGTTTCCAACTGCATGGGCGATATTGGATCTCATGCTGAAAATCTGGTGCGTTACATCACGGGCTTGGAGTTGGCGGAAATCGCGGCTGACCTGAACACTTTTATTCCCGGACGGAAGTTAGACGACGATGGTAGCATGTTGGTGCGATATGAGGGCGGGGCGCGTGGAGTGCTTTTTGCCTCGCAAATTTCCACTGGAGATGAGAATAACCTGAACATCCGGGTCTATGGCACAGAAGCTTCGCTCGAGTGGCATCAAGAGCACCCGAATGAATTGGTGGTGAAATTTGCTGACGCTCCGCGGCAGGTTTGGAGACGCGGCAACAGCTACAATGGTGCTGAGGCAACGAAAAATACGCGGCTTCCCTTCGGTCATCCAGAAGCCTTCATCGAAGCATTTGCCAACGTGTATCTCGCTGCGGGCGAAGCCATTGCTGATGCGATCTCCGGGAAGTTTCCGCGTCCTGAGGGATATGATTTTCCGACCGTGGACGATGGTGTCGAAGGCATGGCTTTCATTGAAGCATCGGTTGCTTCATCCAAGGCCAATGGTGCTTGGACACAGGTTCACGGAAGTTGATCCTGACGAAGTCCGGCGACTCCTTTGGGTTTCGCCGGTTTTCGTTGTGACGCCAAGTGCGGTGGATGAGGCATGCCTCGTTTCATTGCACAGCAGTCTCAGTGGCAGTATTTGCTGAACTACACCAGTCACTTCAGATAAGTTTCGCATCCCTCAAGCAGGTAGCCTAAGTTCTGCTTGCTTGAGGAGACTTTAGATCGGATAGAAAGCGATGATGAGGAGTTGCTCCCATCCAATTTCTGATCACTCGGTGAGTGCGCGTGTGATTGCGCCTATATTGTGGCGGACCATTTCTGCATAGCTCACGCCGCCTGTTCCGTCCGCGATCAAGGCCTCGGCCAATTTAATCCCAGTGTCACGTGTCAGGGATTGTAGAATTTTTGGGTTCGATTCTTTCTCAGGAAAAATTGCGACGACTTGTTGCTTCTTTAACTCGGCCACTAGGTCAGACAATGCCTTGGGGCTCGGCATTTGTTCACGATTGATTCCTTGCACCGGATGTGGCGTGAATCCAAAGTCTTTGCAGAAATAGTTGAATGCCGCGTGCGCGGTTGCGAGGTGGCGTCTCTCACGTGGGATTTTTGAAATTTCGCGCTTTGCCCAGCGTTCCAAGTCTTCGAGTTCGGCACGATAGATCTCTGAGTTTTTTCGAAAAAAGTCTGCTCGATCTGGATCCGCAGTAGCAAAGGCATCGGCAACGATGCTGCTTGCACGGTTAAAGAGCGCGATCGAGTGCCACCAATGCGGATCAATTTCATGGTTGTGGTCGTGGTGATGGCCCTCGTGATCGCAGGCACCTTCTAAAGCAGGCAAGGTTGCACCCACCTCGATGAGCTTCGCCTGATTGCCTACGATGGCTTTCAATTTTGGAAGATAGCCTTCCAAGCCCATTCCAGCGAGAAGGTAAAGGTCGGCATCTTCTGCCCGTTTGAGATCGGTTGGGAGAGGTTCGAAATGATGAGGATCGCCATTTGGTCCGATTAAGTCGATGATTTCGACCTGATCCGCACCGATCTGCCGCGCCAAATCCACCAGAAGGGGATGCAGCACAACGACTTTTAATTCCGCAGCGGCAGCTGAAAATAATCCGAGGAAAAGTAAAGCGAAGAGAGCCCGAAACATGCTTGGAATCTGTCGTCAAACTTGAACATTGCAAGTATTTTGCGTTTGTGGAGATGGTATTGTTAGGTGAAATCGTGGCAAGTGGCCATATCGTATGGGGGGCTAGGTGTGTTTTGTGAGTGGATCGAGTTGCGATTCAAACTTTAGAATAGCGATATTTTGCGGGATTTTTACGTCGATCCCATCCAAATCAACCCCCGGCGGATTCGCAACCTGATCACGCCGAGGCCCAACAAGGCAGAAGGGCTTGGCTCGGGCACGGCGACAAACCTGATCCAAGCTGGGACCGCATGGCGGATCTCTTGTGAAATGATGAAATACACACTGATAAAAACCCTGTCACCGGCGCCTGGTTTGTTAGGTCGTGGATTGCTTCAGCCGGGCGGGTTTCGATGCTGTTTGCGCAGGATAATTTCCATTCGCTTTTTGGCCCTCCTTCTCTTGGCTGGGGCAGCTTTCAACTCTGCACTTCGAGCGGAGAGCCCCTCCATCTTAGCTCCGATTCCCTCACCTTCGAATTCGCTAATCTTGCCCACACCCGATTCGGCGGGCTGGATGTTCGATCATCGGGTGGTCGTGGACGTCAATCTGGTCATCCCGCCTTCGTCGATGGAGCAGATTCCGACGGAAATGGAGGCTGAGCGCGTTTACGTGCCGGCCACTTTTACTATGAACTACAAGGTCGGCGGAGAGGTTCAACGCTCCTTCGGTCCTTGGGAGGTCTCCCTCAAGGTGAAAGGAATGTATGGCTCATTCCGTAATTTGCCAGCAGGTGAAAAGGCTGGATTGAAAATCAAATTTCCCAAGGGCCAGCGTCCCGATGGCCTTAAAAAATTCACGCTCAACAACATGGTCCAGGATGGCTCGATGGTCCGTGAGGTGCTCGCCTACGAGACTTTTCGATCCATGGGCATCGCCGCCCCCCGCACGGGCTACGCCCGGGTTACGATCAACGACGTCTACTTCGGCACATACCTGAACTTGGAGACCATGGACGACATCGCGCTGCCGCGCTGGTATGCCTCTACGGGGCATCTCTACGAAGGCTCCTACGGCAGTTGGTGGGGCAATGTCGGCGACCCGTTCAGTGGCCACTACGAGGTCGACGAAGGCGATGAGGAGGACCGTGCCGACCTTCAAAGGCTTATCAAAGCCGCGCAAAGCCCAGCCGGGGTTTGGCTTCGGCGCATGGAACCGGTCGCCGATCTTGTGCAGATGACCCGTATGTGGGCGTGCGAGTGGTTCACGGGGCACTGGGACGGCTATTCCCAGAATATCGCAAACAACTATTACCTTCACGCCGACGCCGCCGGTCGTTTCACGATGCTCCCGTGGGGTGCCGATCAGACTTTCACCTGGGCAGACCGCTTCAACGAGTCGCCCGATCACTTCATCTTCAATCACTGCGTTCGCGACCCCGTTGGCCGCGCCATGTATACTGACGCGCTCCAGTATGTTGCCAAACGCTGGGCGAGCCTCCAGCTAGAGAATTTAGCAGATGAGGCCTACGCTTCTGTCGCTAATGAATCCAGCGGCGTTGATGACGTCAAATGGTTCATCCAAGCCCGGTTGAGCGAGCATCGCGAATGGTTCGGCATTTTGCCGGCACCGCCGAAGTTTGTGACTGCGGTTCAGCTCGACGATAAGCCTAACCGGACCGTCAAGGTTTCTTGGAAGCTGCCCTCAAAAACCAAGTTGAGCCCCGATATCATAGGCTATGTGGTCGAATATCGTACGGCCACCACACCGTGGAAGCGCAGCGCCGGAAAATTCTTTTTAAGCACCTGGCTCAAGCTCCCAAAGGGCAGATACACGGTGAGGGTCAGAGCCGTGGGCCGTTATGGCGATTCCCTGCCTGCAAGCACCACCATCAAGGTTCGCTGAAGCCAGAAGACCATTGCCCTGCTGCGCATGGAGGGTGTTTTTGCTTCAAAGTTGGGCACCGTTGTGGTGCTTAAAATGGGGATGGCTTGCGTTGTGCGGAATTTTATACCAACTGGGTTTCGACCAAGAAGCGATAGGTGCCATTCTGGGCGATG
>JBILPN010000587.1:0-2853 GCA_044373865.1 Luteolibacter sp.
ATTCATGATTCAGTTTTTTCTGATAGATGTTATTGTTGGCGTGAGTCCGCTGAGGGGGGGGCGGGGGGCGTGATAGAATGGGAAGAGAATGAGGGAGAGGATGTAGGCTGCGACGCTCTATCCAAGGTGCTAAAGTTCTATTTTCGGTGGATCATGTATTTTCATTGGGTTTTGTAGGGTCATCGCTTTATGGTTTTGCCGGTGGGTATTTCACGGGAAATGGCAGATAGATCGTCTTCAGCGACGATTTTTTCGAGATGTGAGAGTTTGGCTTTTCATGGCCGGCGGAGTTGGGGGCGGTTGGTGGCAGAGTCCGCAGTGGGTTTTTACGGATGACTTCAAATCACGGTCAGATCATTGGATCTCATGTTTGAAGCTATAGATTGTCTTCAATGCAAGCGTCAACCTAGTATATGTAATAGGTTCACGTGGAAGGCAGCGGATTATGATGGATTTTATTGCCGGTCTTGGTATGGTCCGTTCAGTTCCACAATTTAAAAAAACCATGAAATACCGAACATTATTGCTGATTCTGAGTAGTGCCATCGCCCTTAACGCGGGGGATGCGTGGATCAGTTTATTTGACGGCAAAACCTTGAACGGTTGGAAGATCCAGAACGATGGGAATTGGCGCGTCGAGGATGGCGCAATCGTGGTGGATCAAGGGGAAATCGGCTTATTGACCACGGAGAAGGAATGGACGAACTACGAGTTCGAAGTGGAGTTTCGCGCACAGATTGCAAGCAATAGCGGAATTTTTTTATCCACCAAGCCCGTCGTGGCGGATGAGAGCAAGGACTGCTATGAGGTGAACATTGCGCCGCCGAGCAATCCGTTTCCCACAGGAAGCATTGTGAAGCGCGAGGCCTTCGTGGGTGCTGGCGAGAAGGTGGAGTGGCGCAAGTATCGAATGAGCGTCAAGGACGGTCACGTCCAAGTTTGGTTGGACGGAGAGAAGACGGCGGACTATCAGGACGAGAATCCATTGAAGAGTGGCCTGATTGGACTGCAGTTGAACCAGGGCAAGGTCGAGTTCCGTGGAATTCGGGTGCGCGTTTTGAAATGAATGCAAAAAAGGGGATGCGGCAGATCTCTATCTGCTGCATCCCCACTCACCTAGTGACCCCCATCACGTATAGGAGAGATCTTCTGTTACGCCCTGCGGCGGCGGAGAGCGCCGAGCACACCGAGCGCGCCCAGCAGCATGGCGCTGTTTGGCTCGGGGATCACGGACAGGCTACCATTCGTTGCGAGGTCGTTTTGCCACGTGAGTCCATCGCTGAGTGATGGAAGATTTAAGGTGGCAAATGAACCGGTGAACGTGCTTGCATCGAAGAGGTTGAAGACCATACCCGATGCGAAGTTGGTGCTGGATCCCGAGTAGAGGACGTTGAGTGTTCCTCCGTAGGTCAGTCCGTTGGTCACGTTGGCCCGGTCTGCGTTCAGGCCCAAGGCGAGCAAGGGATCGATTTCGAAATTTGAAATTCCAGCGAGATTTAAGGTGTCGCTGAAGTTCAGGGTTCCAATTGAGTTTCCGGGAGCAAGGATGCCACCGACTGCCACGCTGGCTTTGCCGACGGTGCCGGTTCCGCTCAAGGTTCCGCCGGAATTGACGGTGGTGAGGGCACTGGTGGAGATGTTGCCGTTGATGACAAGAGTTCCGGCGCCGACGGTGGTGTTGCCGGTGTAGGTGTTGGAATTGGAAGTAATCTCAAGAGTTCCAGCTCCGGCTTTGTTGAAGCCATTACCAGCGCCTACGATCGCACCGGAGATGAGGACATCCACAGCAGCGAGCGTGCTGTCTTCTACCGTTAGGTTGCGTGCGGCATTCCCCGTATTGATGTTTGCAGAAATCGTGACTTGGCCGTTTTGATTGGCGACTCCTGAATAGTAGTTGAATGTGCTGCCAAGCGTCAGCACGGCGGTCGACAAGCCAGTATTCACAATCGAGTGCGTGAGGCCTGCTGCGGCAGGATTGTTCAAGCCGCCAGCTCCTCCAAGCCTAAGAGCTCCGATGGTTTCCGAGTTGCCATTGATGTCGAAGGTCACACCTGTGATTGAGGAATTTACACCCAATTGCACAATGTTGGCATCTGGAAGGACACCGCTGGCTCCAAGCTTCACGGTGCCTGTTTCGATGTTGAGGTTGCCGGTGTGGGTGTTCGCGCCCGAGAGCATGAGAGTTCCAACGCCCAGTTTGGTCAGGATGCCAGATCCAGAGATGGCTCCAGAAATGACTAGGTCCTCGGCTGCGACGCCGTCGCCGATGAAGAGAGTACGGTTCGCATTGCCGGTGGCAAGATTTGCCGAGATGGTGGCTTGGCCATTCACATTTCCGGCGCCACCGCTTCCCGCTCGGTATGAAATGCCACCGCCAAGGGTGAGGAGGCCTTTCGTTGCGCCGGTATCGATGATCGAAGTCTGCTCGCCAAGGTTTGCCCCGGCACCCGTTAAGGTTGGGGCGTTATTTCCAAGGGTGATTCCGCCAATGGTGTCACTGTATCCATTGAGATCGAGGATGGGATTTGAATTGAGGTTGTTCGCCTGGTTCGCCCTTTTGATTTCCAGAGTGTTTGAGGATAGAACATTGTTATTGCCGAGCTTCAAGATACCGGCATCGACATAGGTCAGTCCGGTGTAGGTATTGGCACCACTGACCGTGAGAGTTCCATTTCCGCCTTTGGAAAGAGCCGCGACTTTCCCGCTTACGTTTTGATAGGCTCCGGAAAAGATTAGGTCATGGTCCAAGCCGATGTTAAACTGGGAGATGCCTTCGCGTTCAAGGTTCGCGCTGAGAGTGTCGGTGATGGCTGTTCCGCCACCGGCGATTGCAGTCGTAGCGACGGCATTGTT
>JBILPN010000068.1:0-9988 GCA_044373865.1 Luteolibacter sp.
CTGCGCAAAGATCGAGAGGCTGAAAAAACCCATCACCATGACGCCACCCACGATGCCGTATCCATAAATCGTCAGCGGCAACCCGGTGATCACCAAAATGGCCGCCAACACTCCCGCAAGCAAGGCTCCGAAGGCAAAGCCGCGCCGGTGCCTGCCATGGAACTCATGCCGAGCCTTCAGCGGACTCCGCGCCGCGGCATCCAGCAGACGGTCCACCACATAAATCACCCAAACTGCCAAACCCAGCGACACGTAGGCAGGCCATGGCAGGTAATCCACCCGCCACGTCTTGGCGAAAATATAAAGCCAAGCCACCGCAACCAACGGAGCATCAAGGCTCAGCAAGTTTGGTATGAGCCAGATAGGCTGGCGACGCTCGGCAGGCACGACGGGCGGAACATTCCCGAGAGCCGCCAGATTGGCAAGCGCTCATTGCCATCCATGGACTCAGAAACGCAACATTTTCACCCATCTCAAGCCAAGCCCACCGCCTGCCGCACTCGCGCAAGCACCTTGCCGGACTCCTCACGCGCACGCACGGCCCCTGCCTGCAAGACGGATTCCACATAGCCGGGATCTTTCAAAATCTCCTCGCGCCGAGCACGCATGGGCGCAAAATAATCCCAATACGCTTCCGCCAAGCGTTTTTTCAAATCGCCATAGCCCACGCCACCGCGCTCGTGGTCCTGCACCATCACCGCGTAGTCACTTGCACTCGCAAACAATTGATACAGCGCTAAAATCGTCGATCCCTCCGTCGGTTTAGGGGCCTCCACCGGGGTGGAATCGGTGGTGATCTTCATGATCAATTTCTTCAAGGGCTTCTCCTCGCCAAAGAGCGGCAGGGTGTTGTTGTAGCTTTTGCTCATTTTCTGACCATCGAGCCCGATCACCAACGCGGTGTCTTCCCGAATGATCGGCTCGGGCAAAATCACGGTTCCAGCGCCGTAAGTTTCATTCAATTTGACCGCCAAATCCCGCGTCACTTCCAAGTGCTGCTTCTGATCCTTGCCCACCGGCACCTTGTTGGAGTCGTAGAGCAAAATATCCGCCGCCATCAGCACGGGATAGGCAAACAATCCGTGATTTGCCGCAATTCCCTGAGAGGTCTTGTCTTTATACGAATGACATTTCGCCAACAGGCTCATCGGGCAAATCGTCGATAAAATCCACGCGAGTTCATTCACCTCCGGCACCGCACTCTGGCGGAAAAACACGGCACGCTCGGGGTTCAGGCCGCAGGCAAGAAAATCGATCGCCAACTCGCGCACATTCTCACGCAACGCCGCTGGATTCTGCGAGGAAGTCATCGCATGGTAATCGGCAATGAAATAGAAGGCCTCCCCTTCATCCTGGAGCCGAACCGCTGGCTCCATCGCACCAAAAAAATTTCCAACGTGAAGTTTGCCGCTTGGTTGAAGTCCTGTGAGGATACGCATGGCGCGGAGCATGGATTCGCCACAAGGACTCGGTCAAGCGGCGATGAACAGCCCCGCACTCAGGCGTCGCCAAACAAGGCCTCCACCATCTCCAAGCACTTCACGCCTGGCAGCACGTCCAACTCCATTTGATTCATGACATACGCGAAAGAAATCCCAGTTTCCGGATCGCCAAACGCATGACTCCCCCCAGCCCCGGGGTGCCCGAAGGCGCTGGACGATGGGCCGTATAAGCGCCGGATTTTCTTCCCCGCCGCATCCACGGGGTCCTGCTGGGCTCCGCACGTGAAGGCGGTCGGGCGCAACAAAACGCGGTCGTCACCCGCACTTTGCAAGGTCGCCAAGGCGCGCCGGACCGACGCGGACAGCGGACTTGCGATGGCACCAATCGCAGCTTGGTAAAATTTCCCCAAGGCCGACGCCGTGCCCACGCCGCCCATCGCAGGCAAGCCCGCTGCCCACGCCGCCGACTGGTTCATTTCATGCACCGCATGCAGCCCTTGCGGAGAGGAAAATGCCCGCCGCGTCAAGGTCCCCGGACTCGTCAATTCGCGGTGAAATCCATCGGAAAAATCCGCCTTGGCCGCCTTCCCCGGGTAGAGCCGCGCCACGCGCGGCCACTCGTTTTCCGGCAAGCCAATCCAGAATTCCAATCCCAGCGGGTCAGCGATTTTTTCTCGCCACCAATCGCCCAAGTGCCTTCCTGTCAAGCGCCGCACCGGCTCCTCGACCATCGCCCCGAAGGTTCTCGGGTGGTAGCCGTGTCCATCGCCCAATCGCCAAGCTGGCACCTGCGCCTCGATTGCCGCCAAAACCTCGGAATGCCGCAAGACCGGTGCCGCTTGGTCCAGTGCGGCAAGCCCGCATTGATGCGACAGCAAGTGGGAAAACCGCGCCTCCGCCACGGGAAATCTTGGCCACACCTCGCGCACCAAGGTTTCCTCCGACAGCCCGTGCCCTTCCAATGCCAGCAACAAACTTGCCGCCGCCGGAACCTTCGTGGCGGAATAAACTGGGACCAAGGTCGCCGCGGTCCACGCCCGCTGACGTTCTTTCTCGCACCATCCCGCCCCCTCGGAAATCAACTCCACGCCGGCCCACCACACGCTCACCGAGGCCCCCAGCTCACCTCGCTCCACGAAGTTTCGCTCGAAATTTTCCAACACCTTACCCAGCACCAACGGACTCACAGCCATGCTTCGGTGTCTCTGATGCAGCCTCGCCCTGCAACTCCGAACTGCGATCTCCAAACTTTGCCGGGTTCGAGGACCACTCTTCAATCAAACGGAACATCACCGCCAACAAGGTCGGACCCAGAAACACCCCCACCAGACCAAACGCAAAAGCCCCGCCGATCACTCCGCAAAAAATCAACACAAACGGCATCTTGCTACCCTGACTGATCAAGTAGGGCCGCAAAATGTTATCCACACTGCTGATCGCCAATGCACCCCACAGGCACATGAAAATCCCCCAACCCGGCGTGGATTGCGAAAACAGCCACACCGCAGCCGGAATCCAAATCAAGGGCGGACCGAAGGGCACAACCGCAAAGAAAAACGTCAACACCCCCAGTAAAACCGCGCCCGGCACGCCAGCGATCCAAAACCCGAGCACCGCCACCAAACCCTGCGCAATCGCGGTCCCTAGAATCCCATGAATCACGCCGCGCACCGTATCCCCGGCCACCTTGATCAAATGCTGACCACGCCCACCCGCCAGCAGATCCACTCCCACTCGCAGCCGTTCTGCAAGCACCGGCGCATCTCGCAAAAGGAAAAATGCAAGGAACGCACTCACCAAAACCTGCGCAAGCCCCTGCCCCACCGCCAATCCCAAATCAATCAGCCAATACCTCGCCCATGACAAAAATCGACCTAAAAGCACCACCACATGCGGCGTCGTCGCCACCTGTTCAGCCTCCGGCAACTCAGCGCCCAATGCTGCCCCCGACAATGGAGGTGCCGCCTTGACCGTGAAATCCTTCTCATCTTCCACCACCAACTTTGGCCGCGGCGCCCCTTTGACCTCTTGGTCCAACTGGTCCATCCAGCGCTTCCGGTCCTCTGCAAAGCCCGCCCAATACCCCTCCAACTGCCCGCCCACCAAGGGCATCTGGGAAATCCACGCCGGCGCACTTTCGGGAGCGGCCATGAACCACTCGCGTGTCTCAATCGCCAAGTCCTTGCCATCCTGCGCCAAACTGAATCCCACCCACACCACCGGCCCACTCAACACCGCACTCATCGTCAAGGTCACGAAACAAGCCGCCAAGGTCTTTGATCCTCGAAACCACCGCGTAAACCGCCGCTGCAATGGATACAGCGCATACGTCAAAATGATCGCCCATGTCAGCGCGGTCATGAACGGCCGCAATACGAAAAAACACCCGACCAACAGCAAAACCAGCGCCGCTCCTCCCAACAGGGGCTCAATCTTCAAACGCTTACGATCTGCTTCTGCTTCCATGCTCGGCCGCTAAAGTAAGGCCTCCACGCGAACTCTTCCAGCACGATCACAGACAATTTCCAAATTCCAAATCTGCCAAACTTGCCCCACTTGAAGGTCAATCTCCCTCCTCCCTCTCCAATCTCCTCACGTAAATGCGGTTTTGCCTGAAAAATCCCGACATGCCATCGTTAACGGGAAATGGCTCTTCTCACTCAACTCGCGTCCTCAGTTCGCACACGCCATGGCAGGTGCCGCTCTCTCGCCTGCTTGCTAACCAAGCTCGCTTGCCTGCCCTCAGCGCATGCCGTAAACTACGAGGTCTATCCCGGCTCAGCATTCTATCTCAACCAAATGCTCGACCGCTCGCAATGGGCTTTTGTCGCGGACCAATCCAACGGGCTCTATCACCACCCTGTCGGCTTCCAAGAATTGGATGACGCCCAGGAAACCACCTACACCAGCCATTTCACCAACCGCTTCGCCATGGTCGAGGGCGACATGGGCAGCGGCTCAACCACCGGCGATCTTGCGAACCTCAAGCGCATGACCGCCCTCCGCCTCACTCCTGTCGCCGCTTTTGTCAACCGCCCTTCTGCCAATCTCGCGGTCTGGCGGCAACTGGTCCGCAACAACGCTGCCGAAGGCGCTCCCAGCTATCAAATGCTCGCTCCTCACCGATTGGACGATTCGCCGCTCGGCTGGAATGACCCGATCCGCGACTACGCTCGCGCCAACACGCTCGTCCCGGGCTGCGCCGGTGGCGGGGTGGATGCTCCGGTCTATCTGTTTGTCAACGAGGCTCAAGCCTACCGACAAAGCATCTACGACATGCGCGACTGGACGGTCGCCAATGGCAAAAAATTCAATTATCTCATTTCTCCAAACAACAGCTACGACGCCGCACTCCTTGCCGACACGCAGGCCACCGTCCGCGCCATGGAGGACACGGGCCATGAACCAGACGTTTACGGCGTCGCGCTCTATGGCCTCCGCCCCGTGGAGCTTACTCCCGAAAAAATCACCATCAACGGCGTGGATCAGGCCGCCGCCACCATCACCGGCCTCGCCTACTGGCTCCTCAAACACCGCGACGGCGAGCCCGGCACTCTTGATCTCAGCGCCTTCCGCGCCGGCACGAACCACGGCGCAGGCGTGACATCTCCCACCCTCGCACAGCCCTCGCAAACGGTGGGACTCTCCTCCTCCGCCTCCCGCACCTACACACTCCGCATGCACAACACCAGCCCATGGCTGGACTACGCTGGCGTGCTGCGCGCACGCGATCACGGCAGCACGCAAGATTGGTCGATCTCTTTCAGCAAGGGCGGCCAAGACATCACGAGCAGCGTGCTCTCTAGCAAAGGGAAAACCCTCGTCGGCACGGACCGCTGGATGCCCGGAAGCCTGCATGAAATCTCGATGACCGTCACGCCCATCGGCACACCCGGCCCACTCAAACTGATTGTCGAGGCGCTTCCCCATGCGGGCGTGGACCACGCGCTCGATATCCTATCCTTCGAATCGGGAAGCCTTGGCAACTCGCCGCCAACGCTCGCGCTCAACACGATCCCCCAAATCACACGCGAGGCTCTGCCCTTCGGCCCGCTCTGGTTCACCTGCGGCGATGCCGAGTCGAATTCAACAAACCTCAGCGTCACCGCCACTTCCTCAAACCCACTACTGTTTCCCAGCGCAAACATCACTCTCGGCAAAAACGGCATCCAGCGCTGGCTCAGACTCACCCCGGCAAGCGGCAAATGGGGCTCCGCCACCATCTCGGTCACCGTCAGCGATGGCAGCGCCAGCAGCACCCAATCGTTTGACCTAAGCGTGGAACGTACCACGATCCTACCCGTCGTGAAGGCGAATAACTCGCTTGACCTCACCCTCTCCAGCAGCTGGCAATCGAGCCCCCTCCCCGGCCTCAACGATCAAGCGGTTTGGGATGCAACGGTAAGCTCTCCCAACTCCGTCCAACTCGGAAATCCACTCTCGCTCGGCGGGATCCGCATCACGAATCCCGGCGGCGATGTCACCATCGGCGGTGTCGAAAAACTCACGCTCGGCATCGCTGGCGTGGATCTAGCAAGCGCCTCCCGCAACTTGTTTCTTCACGCACCCACCGAGCTCGACGAGGCTGCTCCATGGAATGTCACCAGCAACCGCGTCGTCCAAGTGACGCAAGCCGTCAGCGGCTTCGGAGGAATTTCAAAATCCGGGAATGGTCGCCTCGAACTCCTCGGCGACGACTCATTCCTAGGACCGATCAGCGTCAGCGGCGGCGAGCTGCTAAAGACAGGCGCAGGCGCGCAATCATCCACCTCGGTTTCAAACAACGCGATCCTCAAAATCAATCACAGCAATGGCTTCGGCAATGGTGGACTATCCATCACCACGGCTAACAGCTCCAGCGGCCGTGTGGAACTATCAGGAGGAATTTCCGTTCTCTCCGGCAAGTCCGTCACGCTGAACGCCCGATCCAGCAACACCGACGCGCTCAGCAGCCTTTCCGGCAACAACACCTTTGGCGGAAATGTCTCTCTCAGCACCGGCGGCAGTATCTACGCCTTCAACAGCGTCGCCGACACTCTAACGCTATCTGGGAATTTCTCGGCTACCGCCACCGGCACACGCAACTTCACACTCCGCGGCAGCGGCCATGGCATGATGACGGGCACGATCGCCGATGGCAGCGGCGTGGTCGGAATCATTAAAAGCGGAACCGGCAGCTGGACCCTCGCAGGAAATTGCACTTTTTCAGGCCCTCTCAACATCCAGCAGGGAACACTCAAACTTGCCAGCCCCCTCCCGTTTTCAAGCTCATCCACTTCCACCGTCACCGTCTCAACCACCGGGACACTCAGTGGCTCCGGGACACTCGACCGAGACCTCGTCATCGGCGGTATCCACGCGCCCGGCGATGGAGTCGGCAGCCAGCAACTCACAGGCTCCCTCACCTATCAGAACACGGCACGGCTACAAATCGAACTTGCCGATCAATCACTCAATAGCGACACCGTCCTGGCAAACTCAGTCACAGCGGACAACGCAAGCATCGACCTAATCACCAACTCCCCCAACTCAAGCGTGGACTTTCGCCACCCTTTCTGGCGAGAAAATCGCCAATGGTCGATCCTTTCGGCAACTCTCCTCGATGGCACATTTTCGATCGGCTCCACTCCCTCCGACTCGCTCGCTAGAAGCGCTTCCATCTTCGGCCAGTTCAGTCTCCGCCAGACCTCATCCGGCGTTGATTTGCTCTGGACTCCGGCACCCCCATTTCAACTCTGGCAATACGAAAACTTTGGCAATGCCTGGAATGATCCACTGCTTGCCGGACCAAACCAAGACCCCGATGGCGATGCTTGGTCGAACGAGAATGAATGGATCTCTGGAACCGATCCAAAACTCGCGACTTCGAAGCTCGCCCCCACCCTCTCTCAAGACGGAATTTCCTTCATCAGAACTGCCGGGCGCAGCTACCGTGTGGAGGTCGCCAGCGACTTGTCCGGCGCTTGGTCTCTCCACTCGCTAGTCCCCGTAGGCAGCGGCCTGATCACAATCCCTATCCCTAGCAAGTCAACCGCGCGCTGCTTTTTCCGAGTCGCTGTCACCCAAGCCCCATGAGGTGCATCCCGTATTCACGGGATGATGGAGATCTGGCGAAAGTTCTAAAACTAAGGCAGCGTTGAATCCCGCATGAATCGCCGACGCTTGTTTGACTTCCTTCTCTGCATTTTGCTCCTTGGCTCCGCCTCCCCTGCCACGGCGGAGACACAAGATCCATGGAATTTTTTCGCCTTTGACAATGGTGTTGGCCGCGGAGTCTGGCCTGCCGCACGCCAAGCGGAAACCGTCAAATCACTCGGCTATGATGGCATCCACTACAACTACACCAACCCCGCGGACTTTGCTGAAAAAATCGCCGCTTGCAAGGCGGTGGATCTGCCAATTTCAGCAATGTATATCTACACCTTCGTGAATAAACCCGGTGCCAGTTACGACCCCGGAATCAAGGAGGTGATCCGCATGCTCAAAGGCTCAAAAACGATGATTTGGCTCACTCTGCGCGACGGCAAACGCGGTGAGGACGACGAGATAGCTGCAAGCATTGTCCGGGAAATTGCCCTGCTCGCAAAGGACTCTGGCCTTGAGGTTTCAATCTATCCACACGCTGGCTTCTACGTCGCAAGCGCGGAGGAAGCAGTCCGTGTCGCGAAAATCGCCAATATGCCAAATGTGGGTGTCAGCATCAATCTCTGCCACGAACTGTTTGCAGGCAATTCCGAACGCCTGCCCGAGGTGGTTAAAACCGCAGCGCCACTCCTGAATCTCGTCTCGATCAACGGAGCATCTCCCATCCCGGCAAAGGGACCGAAGGCATGGGACACGCTCGCCCTCGGATCTGGAACTTTCGACACGCTGGGCTTCCTGCGTCTAGTGCGCGACAGTGGATACCGCGGACTCATCGGCCACCAGTTCTATGCTGTCGCTGGCGATGACATGCTGAAGCTTAACACGGCCATCCGCACATGGAAAAAGTGGAAGCCAGACTTGCTGCAAACCAAAACGCTCCGCGCCGCACAATGATGGGTTTGCGCCGCCAAGTGGCGGATTGCTAGATGAATGAAGGCACCGAATATCGCTGCGCTTCCCACTCACAGGCGCACCTCAAAAAACACGCGTATGCGGGATGATTTGTGGATCGACAACTTGCTAAGGTCAGTCAATCCACGACCCGCAATTTCAACAGGTCTTTTACCTTACCGGGGTGGGTAGAACTTGAAATCTCAATGATGAAAATCACCTCCATCACGCTCGTTTCATGGGTTCTCGCAGGGGCTATCGGACTGGCGTTTCCCATTCCTTTGCCTTCTCCAGTCCCTGCCGATGAGTCGCGCTTCGCGAACCTGCTGCCCGGCCAATATGCTGTGGTTAAAAATATCACCACCAACGCTCCCACCAACGACGAGAAAGCCTGCTCGATCCGCCTCTCTCAAAAGTTTGACAAGTCGGGCCAAGCTGCGGTCATCTATGTGATCAAGGAGGATATTATCGCTCCTGCTAGCCAGTGGGACTGGATCGACAAATACAACATCATCCTCGTCAACCTCGGGCTCTGGGACAACCAGCCATTCTACAAGAGCGGTTATGATGAGGCGGATATCATGATCGACAATGCGATCATCCCAATGATGCAAGGTTCTCGCTATCTCGTGGAGAAATATTACAATCCGGACCCTCAAAAATTGTATGTCTCCGGCTGGTCGGTCGGAGGCGATCTATTCACCCTCATGTCCACTCGCCCTGAGTGGAGGGGGGTGATCAAAGGCGTGATCGGCACCCCGGGCGTGACCATCGCTTCTGGCAATCCAACGACGGTCCCAATCGCCGAGCGTGGTTGGGTAAAGTATTTCAACGGCTGCGGCTCGACTGACGGTGCCGAGTGGTACAGTGAGGTGGCGGAAACCATGCGCCTGGCAGGTGTGAAGGTAAACAACACGGTGCTCTACGGCCAAGGGCACTCCACCAGTGAACCAATCCGCGAACCGGGCTATCTCTATTTCCGCGGCCGCGGCCTGAATGTGGAATACTGGAATGGCACCAACTTCGGCACCTTGCTCTCAGGCGCTAACGGAACCCGCCAAGAAGCGTCGCTCAATTTCTCATGGGCGGACTTGAAAACCTATGAATACGCTCCGGCGCTGCAGCGGTTTTCCAACTACTCCATGCGCTTCACCGGCTCGATCCAGCCGCGCTTCACGGAAACCTATACCTTCCACGCAACCGCCGACGACGGCGTGCGCGTGTGGGTGAACAACACTCTGATCATCGACCAATGGCTGGTGCAAAGCGCGCCAGTCACCAGCACGGGCACCGTGTCTCTCGTCGCGGGGCAAGCCGTTCCGATCAAGGTGGAATACTTTCGCGCCACCGGTCCGGGCACCCTGAAACTCGAATGGTCATCCGCTACCCAAGCACGTGAAATCGTGCCAACCCTGCGGACATTCTATGGCGATGCCAGCTCGCTGCCATCGGCATCGCCTAACAACGGATCATGGAGCAAGACAAGCGCGATCGGCGCATGGCTGGACACG
>JBILPN010000588.1:0-2847 GCA_044373865.1 Luteolibacter sp.
GGAAATCAAACTCACCAGTGCGAAGCGTGCGATGTCCCTACACAATCGTTGGCATCTGCCGCCCGGCGAAACATGGAAATCTCCCGCTTGGCATGAAGTCTCGCTCGCTTTCAACCCAGCCAGCTTCGAAGCGGAGGAAAAGAATAATCCGGTAATCGTGAAAGCCCGCGCGATGCCCACCGCCACCCCTTGTCCGGTGGACTATGACTCATCGCGTGGCTGGCATCGCGTCAATCTCGACGACATCGAACCTACACCTCCACCCGGTGCCAAGAATCCATCCAACGACGCCATCGAACGCGTGAAGTTGCGTCTAACTAATCCGACCGCCGACGAGCAGATCGCGCGGCTGATGTTTGAAAAAAACCGGATTCTCCAGCGCATCGGCAGCCCCGTCACCGGCATCTCTGCGATTCTTCGGGATGCCGAGGGAAATCCGACCGGCATTCCCGTGCAACTTAGCAAGAACTGGCACAACGAACCCGAAGGTGGCGTTTATGCAGGCCACTGGTTTCATGGAATTTCCCAAGTGCGTCTAACACCCGGCAGCACAGTCGAATTGGAACTCACCCTCGCCTATGGCCACTGGGGTGGAGTCGCGGCCGCTTCCCATGCCCAGCTTTCCCTAGTCGGTTGGGGTAGCAATCAACTCTGGGATCAGAGCGCGCTCGGCGCATGGGGCGAGAGCATTTGTTATGAGCCCGATCAAGCACAGGCGAATTGCACCATCACCGACGTCCGCCCCATGATGGTGGAATCCATGGGTGACCGATCGCGATGGGGTTGGACCAGTAATGTCGGTGGCGGTGATTTTTTCCGCTTCTTCGATCCGGCTGGAAAACGAACTCCGCACTCGGCCATGCGGACAACCTATCATCGTCAGGGTCCATGCCTTACCGAAGTGACATATGCCGGGCGCATCGGAACCAACCTGAGACAGGCGATGACCGTCAGTCTCGCCCGCACCGACGATATCGTGCGTGGCATCTACCAAATCCGTCTTGATGTGGACAAGCCGACCGATTTTTCCCGCTTCGTCATCTTTCAGATCGGTGCGGACACTTATAGCTACACCGGCGAGCGCAAAATGGCGTTGGGCGATGAAACCGGACTGCTCAAGGAATGGGACACCCAATGGGGAGGCGACACCTACCGCACTCCGCCAAGCGAATGTCGCGGGCGCATCCCGTGGGCGTCGCTGCATCAAGCGGTGGCGCGAGACAAGGACAAACCCGGAGCTTGGGCGAATCGCGGCCTCGTCATTCGCTCGTGGAAAGCCAGACTCGGCGGTAAAGACGCGGCACCGTGGATGGCCGAGCACGGAATCACCATCGGCCCACACGACTCATCGACGCTTGACATCGTCCCACCACCCGGCGCGACCCGCCTTGAACCCGGCGACTTCGTGGAGGCCACCATCGAGCACGTCGTCATGCCTCAATTTTCCATGGATTACTATGGCCCGAACGAGTCCCTCCGCTCTGCACTCAAGCAGGACGAAAATAGCTGGCGCATGATCCAGCGTGAAGCGCTCTGCAACGATCGGGTCGTCAAGGTGGAAACCGGAACCTTGGAACGTCTGGAACCCGATGTCCGCATCCGAACGGATCAGGATACCGCTCGGCTCAATCTATCAGGCGGCTTGGGTTTCATCCCTATCACCTTCACCGGCTTGTCCTCCCACCGCGGCTATTCGCTCGAAATCGACGGCAAGGCATTGGACCAAAGTGTTCACGGCAGCGACTTCTGGCAGACCGACTACGATCCATCCACCCGCAGTTGGAGCCATACTTACAACATTCCCGCTGCTGGCGGCAAACCGCGCACGATCCAATTCCAGCAACTGCCATAAAACTCACCAACCAATCATGAAACGAAAAATCACAAACCATTGCATGGCCGCCTTGGCCGTCCTCGGACTAGCCACCGCCTCACACTCCCAAGAGATGGACAAGATGTGGGGTGACTCGAAGTCCAAAGCGACCCAGTCCGACCCCACTCGCGGACCGAGCTTGCGCGAGGGACGCTACGGGATGTTCATCCATTGGGGGCTGTATTCTTCTCTTGCCGGGAAGTGGAAGGATCAAACCTACTATGGCATCGGCGAGTGGATCATGAACCCATCGATGGCTGGAATCCCGGTTGAGGATTACATGGAAACGGCGAAGTCCTTCAATCCCGATCAATTCGACGCCAAGGCGATTGTCCAATTGGCCAAGGATGCGGGGATGAAATACATCATCATCACCAGTAAGCACCACGAGGGCTTCGCAATGTTCAAATCCGCGCACCCGTTCAACATCGTTGACGCATCGCCATTCCAGCGCGACCCGATGAAGGAATTGTCCGATGCCTGCCGCGCAGCCGGTCTTGGTTTCGGGTTTTACTACTCGCATTATCAAGACTGGACCTCGCCGGGTGGTCATGGCGGCCCCTCGAAAAACGCCGATGGCTCCGACGCCACTTTCGAAAAATATTTCCGGGAAAAGTGCTATCCCCAAGTCAAGGAGATCTGCACCCAATACGGTCCTCTGGATGTGATCTGGTTCGATACCCCCGGCAGTATGCCAAAGGAACTCGTCGTCGAACTGCATGACCTCGTCCGCTCCACCCAGCCCAAGGCTTTGCTCGGTAGCCGGATTGGTCACGGCATGGGCGACTACGAATCCCTCGGCGACATGGAAGTCCCGCCGGAGAGGGTGGATGGATTCTGGGAGAGTTGCGATACAACCAACGATTCATGGTCCTATGCGTGGTATGACACCAACTGGAAATCACCCAAGGTGATCCTGCACCGCTTGGTATCCACTGCCGCGCGCGGTGGAAATTACCTCCTCAACATTGGCC
>JBILPN010000589.1:0-2841 GCA_044373865.1 Luteolibacter sp.
CAACGCGGCGAGCGGCTTCGTGGATGGAGAGCGTGTTTGGAACGCCCTCAGCGACCATGCCCAAGGACTCAACCGCTTCGGCGGGGGATTTCCCGCTGCCGAGTGCGAGGCCGACGCGGTGGTTCCGCGAGTGCTCGGAAAAGCAGGTGACGATCAGGTCGCCGACGCCGGAAAGGCCGCTGAATGTCTCGTGGCGACCGCCGAGAGCCGTTCCGAGGCGGGTCATTTCTGCGAGGGCGCGGGTAACCAGTGCAGCGACGGCATTGTCGCCCAGTCCAAGCCCGTGCGCCATTCCGGCGGCGATGGCATAGACGTTTTTGATGGCTCCTCCGAGCTCGATGCCTGCTAAGTCATCCGTGGTGTAAGAGCGGAAATGCGGGAGGGTGAAAAGCTCTTGGAGCTTGAGCGCGAGCGTGTGGTTTTCCGAGCCGATGACCGCGCATGTTGCCATGCCGTCGGCGATTTCCTCCGCATGATTTGGCCCTGAGAGAGCGGCGATCGAGTGCGACGGGAAGGCTTCGCGGAGGATCTGGCTCATGCGGTCGCCAGTGCTTTTTTCGATGCCTTTGGCGCAGGATAAGAGCACACAGGAGGTGGGGAGGCCGAGGCTTGCAAATTTTTCCGCCATGCTGCGGGTTGCCGAAGTCGGGACGGCAAAAATCAGCAGCGGGCAATCCAGCACCGCTTCCAGCGAGGTGGTGGCGGTGACCTTGGAATCCATCGTAATGCCGCTGAGGTAGTGCGGATTCCGGTGGTCCCGGTTGATGGCGGCAACCGTCTCGGAATCGCGGCTGACGAGGGTGATCGCATCCAGCTTCGGGGTGAGCAACTTGGCCAGCGCCATGCCAAAGGACCCGGAACCGAGAATGGCGGCCGTGGAGAAATTTTTCTCAAGCATGGTCAGGCTTGGGTTTCCGGGTGAAGCGGTGTTCGTTGCCGGCGCGGAGTCGCTGGATGTTTTGTCGGTGTTTCCAGATCGCCAAGATGGCGATGACGAGGCTAAAGGTGAAGAGTGGCTTGTTCCAGGTTCCTGATTCCCAAAGAGTTCGCTGAGATGGGTCGTTTTGAAGGTGGTGGAAGCGTGCGCCGAGGTGGGTGATGATTGGCAGGGCGGCGGCGGCGACGATGCTGGCGAGTGAGACGTAGCGACTGGTGAGGAAGACGGCTAGCCAGACGAGGATGAGCAGGACGATCGCGGCGGGCATCAGCGCCAGCAAGACGCCGGCGGAGGTGGCAATGCCTTTTCCTCCACGGAAATTCACCCACGGCGAGTAATTGTGCCCCAAGACGGCAAGCAGCGCGGTGATGACGTGGAGGAGTTGCGCCTGGAACTGATCGGCAGCAGGCAGAATCAGTGCGAAGCCATCCAGCGCGGCGACGTGGAAGAGGGTGACGGGTTTGCCTGAAATTTGGATCAGGTTGATCGCAAGAACGACCGGGATGAAGCCTTTGAAAAGATCCAGGATGAGACAGGAAATCCCGTATTTTTTTCCGACCACTCGGAGCACGTTGGTGGCACCAATGTTGCCTGAGCCGTGTTCACGAATGTTGATGCCCTTGGCCTTTGCGATGATGAGGCCGAAGGGAATCGAGCCTAGCAAGAAGGCGATGAGCGGGCAGAGCCAAAGTTGCATGTGAGCGGTCGGTAACGCTTCACTCAGCGCTGGCGGATTTGATCAAGATCGTATCCACGGGCACGTCGCCGGCGGGAGCCTCGATGGATTCGTTGGTGACCGGGTGCTTCATCAGGAGCGGCGCGGTCCGCGTGGCGACGACTTTGATCTTATCCACCACTTCCATGCCGGAGATGACCTTGCCGAAAACGGCATAGCCGCCGTTGCTCGGGTAATCGAGCATCGGGTTGTCTTTGACGTTGATGAAGAATTGGGCAGTTGCGCTGTTTGGGTCGCTGGTCCGTGCCATGGCGATGCTGCCGCGTTCATTTTTCAGGCCGTTTTGGCCTTCGTTGATGATGCCCTTGCCGACGGACTTTTCGGCCAACTTGCCATCGGTGAGGGAGAAGCCGCCGCCTTGGATCATGAAGTCGTCGATGACGCGGTGGAAGGCGGTGCCGTCATAGTGTTTTTTGTTCACATAGCTGAGAAAATTCTCGGTGGTGACCGGGGCTTTTTCCGAGTTGAGCTCGATGACGATGTCGCCAAGCGTGGTGGTGAAACGGACTTTCGAAGATTTCGCGGCAGGAGTGGATTCTGATTTTGCAGGTTCCTTGGCAGGCTCGGCAGAAGCGAGGAGAGGCAGGAAAAGAATGGAGAAAATGGCGAGACGTCGTTTCATCGGGGAAATTCCTAGGCGAAGTGCGCAGAGAGTGCAAGTGCGGGTTCGCCGCGAGCTGGGCGAATTCGTGCTGGCGCGGCGGGAAACTAGGGCTGGGTGAAACGGAGGCGCAAGAACTGCTTCTCTGGCGCAGTGCTGCGTGGAGCCCGGGCTTTGAGGGTCTCTGAGGTTTCGGATTCAGCGATGATTTCAAGCGGGATGGCCGTCCAAACCCGGAGGTCGCTGGAGGATTCTGCGTGGTAAGTCAGATCGCTGCGGCCTTTGGGGCGCGAGAAGGTGATGGAGAGGAAATTGGCGTCAATTTCAGGCATGGGCTGGGGCGTAAAGGCAAGAGGCGAGGTCCCAAGCGCGTATTCGGCTAGGTTTGTGAGGCCGTCTTGATCGGGGTCGCCCTCTGGACTCAAGTCGTCAGCGAGCCAATCGGCCCCCCACGCAGTGTAGCCGAGCGCGGAAATGATGAGTGTTCCGGTGGCGCTGGCTTGGTAGTTGGGGTCGGTGATGTTGGCCGTGATTGCGTAGCTACCGGCGGCGCTCGGGGCTTCGGGG
>JBILPN010000590.1:0-2839 GCA_044373865.1 Luteolibacter sp.
GGGGTGTGGAGGTGGGTGTGAATGAGCTTTGATGCAGTGCCGATCGTTGATCGTTGATTTTTAGGGTGTTGAGTGGTGCGTGCAGGATGCGTCCGGGCATGCCCATGGCGACAATCCGGGAACCCGCATTCTAAAGATCGTATTCCGAGGCCAAAACCCGACACGGGAAATCGCGCATCGTCCGATTTTCGGGAAACACGCACTTCGCTTGTTGGTTTCGGGTGCTTCCCTCGCCAATGCTGCACGGGAGCGAAACCTGAAACACTCATGCCACCACTCTTATTGCCCGGCAGATTGAATTTTGGGCGAAACTGGGGCGCGCCATGGAACCCCTCCTGCGGGGAGTTCAGGCGCTGGCTTTGTCACGAGCCGGGGCAGCTAGGCCGATCTCTGAATGTCGGGAATCCGCAGACTCACCCAAGTGGCTGCGACGCACCCTCAAGGAAACTCCGGGAAAGTGACTCGGTCATCGGATGGATCACGGTTGTGCGGGAGCTGCGGAAATCTTGAGACGCCCGAAGGTGCGGGTTCCGTTGCTCCTGGGCACGGTGATGGTGATGGTGTCCGTGCCGGATTGCGGGGTGTCGGTTTGGATGGCGACCATGCCGCCCGCGACGACGGGTAGGTCGGCCCAGCCGGATAGATCCGTGCCGTATTGGAAGATTTGGGTGGTGTCGCTGGTGCTTGAAGCGCTGCGGCGGAATGAGAAGGCGAGGTTTTCGGCAGTCGTGGTGGCGGTGGGAAGGATGTTGGTGGAGGCCGCGAGCGGGTTGCCGCCGAGGACGTATTCGAGCAGGTTTTCGATGCCGTCGTTGTCATCGTCGGCGCTTGGGCCGCCGGTGAGATTGTGGCCAAACTGACCACTCCATGCGGTGTAGCTTCCAGTGGCAGAGAGATCATTCACGGTGAGCGTGCCGCTGCCAGTGATGAAGGATGAATTGGCGGATGAATAAACCCCGGCTGGCATGCGGGAGCCACCGAGCCAGAGTTGGTTGATGGTATCTGTTCCGGAGAAATTCAGTTCGAGCTTGGCACCGCTGGAGATGAGCACGTGGGCAGCGTTCGCGAGGTTGGCATCGCTGAGGCTCAGCGTGCCGCCGTTGATGGTGGTGTCCCCGGTGTAGGTGTTGGCACCGGTGAGGATCCATTTGCCGGAGCCGGATTTCGTGAGTCCGCCATTGCCGGGAATGACTTTGGCAATCAAGCCGTTGCCAGAGCCGGTGAGGTTGAGCGTGCCGCCCGAGGTACTAGAGACGCCGTATCCGCTTGGGCTGAAGCGGACATCGAGGTAAATATTCCATGTCTGACCCGATGGGGCATCGGATTGCAGGGTGGCCCCATTCGCGCCGATGGTGAAACCTTTTCCTTCGCCGGGTGTGCCGTTCGAATTCCCGGTGTAACGAATCGTGCCACCGTTGATGATTAGATTTCGGAAGCTGTAATCCAACTGGCCGAGACAACAATTTGCCCCGTCCCAGTGATTCACTTCAAGGATGGCCGTATTGTTGACGCTGACGGTTTTGCTACCCCAGCCGAGGTTGGAGTAAAGTTTGCCACCGATCAGCGACAAGGTGCCTTCTTTGAGGCTTGTGTCGCCGGTATTCGTGTTGGAGGCGTTGGTGATTTTGAGTGTTCCGGGGCCGGCTTTGATTAGGCTCGCCGTGCCTGCAAGTCTGCTGCTGATCGTGGTAGCGGTGCCGGTGGGAGTGGTGATCACGGCGGGCGGGCCACTCAGGTTCAGCGCGTTCGAAGTCACGGTGTAGCCCGCAGATTGGAAGGTCAGGCGGTTGATGTTAATATTCGAGGCAAGCGTTACGGTTCCAGCCGTGCCACCGAAAATGGCGGAGTAGTCCGTGCCGCCGAAGTCCAGCCACTTGACGTTGGCACTGCCGTCAGACCAGTTCGTCGAGTTATTGACATTCCAAGTTCCGGTGCCGCCGCCGCCGCTGGCTCCCCAGCGCAGTGCGGGTGTCGAGGTGCCTTTGAAAATGCGGAAGGCGTCTACATCCGCCCAAGTGCCGTGGCGTTTCCAGCCTGTCAGGGTGTGCAAGCCATTGCTCAGGGTCTGACTGTTGATGCTGGTGTAAATGAGGGCTTGGGCTTGCGTGAAATTGGAGGATTGCGGCACTGATAATTCAAAGCTGCTGTTGAGCTTATAACGGACGTTGCCGCCGCCGCCACCCTTGGAGCCGATGACATCAACACCATTGCCCTCGAAGTTGAGAACCATCGTATCTTCGTCGGTGCTTGTTTCACGAAGCTCTCCACTGATGGCGTTTGGCGATGACTTGCTGGACCAGTTGCCGGAGAAAGAAATTGATAGGTCGTCGCTGTTGATCCACTCGGTGACCCTGAAGGCATCGACCGTTAGCAAAGATCCGCCGGTTTTCACCACTTTGAGCGTATGGGTTCCGCGTGTTAGGCCGGACTTGCTGAATACCGTGCGGCGGTAGGCGGTGCTTGCGGAGTAGAGATCGATGCTTTCTTGGAAAACCCCGTCGATATAGACATCCGCCGTGCCGCGATTGGTGGCGCAGGTGCCGATTATGCCGATATCCGTGCCATTGAATCCGAACTCTAGGAAATCGCCATTGGTGGAGGTTTCGTGAACATCCTGGCCGTATTCGGTGGTGCTGCGGCCGCTGCCATACATCCATGCTCCCGTGTAGGTGACGTTGGGATCGTTGTTATTGATCAGCGAACGCTCGCCCGGCGAGGCGACGTCCATGACGATCACGGTGTTGAGGGTTTCCCAGTTATCCTGATTCCCCAGGGTGAGTGACATGCCACGGGTGTGGCGGGCGAGCGTGACGGCGCGGTTATTTTTCAGCAGCTTGGC